>NZ_JAKFEF010000004.1:0-6180 GCF_036675785.1 Aromatoleum sp. | reverse complement strand
CGTCGCGGCTCGGGCGCGCGTGGCGCGCGGTGCGCGAGGACGAGATCGCGGCGGCCGCGAGCGGCATCGACGTCGCGGCGGCGAAGAGCCGCGCGTTCGTGCTCGGCGGCGCGCTGTCGGGCTTCGGCGGCGCGCTCCATGCGCACTGGATCGGCTTCGTCAGCCCGGAGCAGTTCGGTCTGCTGCTGTCGTTCGAGCTGCTGATGCTCGCGTTCATCGGCGGCGCGCGCCGCCTGTCGGGGGCATTGTGGGGCGCGCTCGTCGTCGTCGCGCTGCCCCAGGCGATCGCCGTCGCCCGCGACGCGCTGCCCGGCAACGCCGGAAGCGCGAGCGGCATCGAAACGCTGCTGTTCGGTGCGGTGATCGTCGCGATGATCCTGCTGCGGCCGCAGGGGCTCGCGCGCTGAAGCGTGGCGAGATCCGCTTTCCAGGCGCGCCCGCGGATCGCGGATAATGCCGCCCTCGCCTTTCTTTCCGTCCGCCGATGAAACTGCTCCGTCGCCTCGTCGCCGCGTTCGGCGTCTTCGCTGCCTGTGCCGCGTTCGCGCAGACTCCGGGCGTGACCCGCAGCGAAATCGTCGTCGGCAGCATCCAGGATTTGTCCGGGCCGATCGCGCTGCTCGGCGCGCCGGTGCGCGACGGCATGCTGATGCGTTTGGAGGACGCGAACGCCGCCGGCGGCGTGCATGGCCGCAAGCTGCGCCTCGTCGTCGAGGATTCCGGCTACGACCCGAAGAAGGGCGTGCTCGCCGCGCGCAAGCTGATCCAGCGCGACCGCGTGTTCGCGTTCCTCGCGAACCTCGGCACGCCGGTCGTGATGGCGACGATGCCGGCGATCGTCGCCGCCGGCCGGCCGCATCTTTTCCCGTTCTCGCCGCACGAATCGACGTACG
Organism: Aromatoleum sp.; assembly: GCF_036675785.1. Taxonomy (NCBI): domain Bacteria; kingdom Pseudomonadati; phylum Pseudomonadota; class Betaproteobacteria; order Rhodocyclales; family Rhodocyclaceae; genus Aromatoleum; species Aromatoleum sp. The sequence continues at coordinate 5,287 of NZ_JAKFEF010000004.1, read as the reverse complement.
CGCCACGCGATCCGCTGAAGTTCCAGATGTTCGCGCCGTACCGCGACTACATGGACGCCGCGACGCGCGAGATGGTGCGACGCGGCGGCTACGCGCGGATCTGCCTGCTGTACCAGGACGACGACTACGGGCTCGAAGTGATGAAAGGCGTCGAGGCGGCGCTCGCGAAGCTGAAGCGCCCGCTCGTCGGGAAGACGAGCTACAAGCGCGGCACGACCGACCTGTCGAGCCAGATCGTGCGGCTGCGTGCGGCCGGCTGCGATTTCGTCGTGCTCGCGACCGTCGTGCGCGAAACCGTCGCGGCGATGAGCGAGGCACGCAGGACCGGCTGGAACGTCGACATGCTCGTCACCGCGTCCGGTTATTCGGCGCAGACGCACGAACTCGGCGGTCGCGCGGTCGAAGGGCTGTATGGCGTGACGGTGCTGCCGCATCCGTACGCGGAAGGCGCGAACCGTCCGCTCGCGGACTGGATCGCGCGCTACACGAGCCGCTTCGGCGCGGCGCCGAACGTCTGGAGCGTGATGGGCTACCAGGCGGCGGACCTCTTCGTGAAGGCGGCCGAGCGGGCGGGCCCGGAGTTCAGCGTCGAGCGCTTCGTCGCCGCGATGGAGTCGCTGCACACGTCGCGCGACTTCTTCGGCGGCCCGGAGTACCGTTTCAGCCGCGACGACCACCTCGGCAACCGTCACGGACGCATCGCGCAGATCCGCGACGGCCGCTGGGTGACCCTGACCGATTACCTCGAGTGAGGCCCGAGCGATGAGAACGCCGCCCCAAACCGTCGCCGTCGCGCTGACCGGCGCCTCCGGGATGCCTTACGGGCTGCGGCTCGTCGAATGCCTGCTCGCCGCCGGCTCCACCGTGTGGCTGCTGTATTCGCAAGTCGCGCAGATCGTCGCGCGGCAGGAAATGGGGCTCGACCTGCCGTCGCGGCCGGCCGAGGTCGAGACGGCGCTGTCGGCGCGCTTCAACGCCGCGCCCGGCAAGCTGCGCGTGTTCGGCCGCGAGGAATGGTTCGCACCGCTCGCGTCCGGTTCGAACCCGGCCGACGCGATGGTCGTCTGCCCGTGCACGATGGGCACGCTCGCGGCGATCGCGGCCGGGCTCAGCCAGAACCTGATCGAGCGCGCCGCCGACGTCGCGATCAAGGAAGGCCGCAAGCTCGTGCTCGTGCCGCGCGAGACGCCGTTCTCGGCGATCCATCTCGAGAACATGCTGAAGCTCGCGCGCCTCGGGGTCGTGATCCTGCCGCCGAGCCCGGGGTTCTACGGCCATCCGCAGACGATCGGCGACCTCGTCGATTTCGTCGTCGCGCGCGTGCTCGATCAGATCGGCGTGCCGCATCGGCTGATGCGGAGGTGGGGGGAAGCGGAGGGGCCGGAGCGCGCGACCGAACCGGGCTCGGGCGCGGCGACCTGATCGGCGCGGGCCAACGATCCTAGCCGGGCTCGGCGACGCACCCGTTGAGGATGCGCCGCACCGGGGTCGGCAGGCCCGCCGACTCGAGGTCCGCGAGCGCGATCCAGCGGTGCGTGTCGTCCGCGACCACTCGCCCGCCGCCGACCTCGAAGCGGATCGCCGCGATTTCGAGACGGAAGTGCGTGAACGCGTGGTTCAGCGGCGGGAGCGCGACGCTCGTGCGCGGGGCGAGGCCGAAGCGCGCTTCGACCCATCGCGCCGGCACCGTTTCGGACTCCGGAATTTCGGGCAGCGCGAGCAGGCCGCCCCAGATCCCGGCCGGGGGACGCCGTTCGAGCAGCACGCGGCCGTCCGAATGAATCACCGCGACACGGACGTGCCGCTGCGGGACGGCTTTGCGCGGCCGCGCGGCGGGCAGCGAATCGACGCGGTCCTCGCGGCGCGCGACGCAGATGTCGACGAGCGGACAGCGGTCGCACGCGGGACGGCCGCGCGTGCAGACGGTCGCGCCGAGGTCCATCTGCGCCTGGACGTAGGTGCCGACGTCGGCCGCCGGCAGCAGCGACTCGGCAAGCGCCCACAGCCGCGCCTCGACCGCCCGTTCCCCCGGGAAGCCGTCGACGCCGAACGCGCGGCACAGCACGCGCTTGACGTTGCCGTCGAGGATCGCCGCGCGCTCGCCGAACGAGAACGCCGCGATCGCCGCCGCGGTCGAGCGTCCGATGCCGGGCAGCTCCGCAATCGCCGCGGCGCGGGACGGAAAGCGGCCGCCGTGGACGTCGATGACCGCGACTGCGGCCTTGTGCAGGTTCCGCGCGCGGGCGTAGTAGCCGAGGCCGCTCCACAGCGCGAGCACGTCGTCGAGCGGCGCCGCGGCGAGCGCCGCGAGGTCCGGGAAGCGCGCGAGGAAGCGCGCGTAGTACGGAATCACGGTGTCGACCTGCGTCTGCTGCAGCATGATCTCGGACAGCCACACGCGATACGGGTCGTTCGTGCGCTGCCACGGCAGGTCGTGGCGGCCCTGGTCGCGATGCCAGTCGATCAGACGTCTCGCGAAATCGCTTCGCCCGTTCATTGCGTGTCGTGTTCCCAGTCGTTTGCCGCGTTGCCCGATAGGGGGTCGCGCGGCGATAATCCACGATTCCATCGATTTTCGGGGTACGGCGCAAAACGTCGCGCCCCGGCTCCCCTGCCCATGTCACAGCCCCCCCTCACCCACCAGGAATTCACCCGCGCGTTCCGCGACACCCTCGGGATGTTCGCGACCGGCATCGCCGTGATCACGACGCGCGCGCCGAGCGGCGAGGCAATCGGGCTGACCGTGAACTCGTTCAACTCGGTGTCGCTCGACCCGCCGCTGGTCGTCTGGAGCCTCGCGCGGCACCTGCAGAGCCTCCCGGTGTTCGAGGCCTGCGAATACTACGCGGTGAACGTGCTCGCGGAAGACCAGCAGCACCTGTCGCAACTTTTCGCGACCCGCTCCGACGAGAAGTTCGCCGGCCTCGAAACCGACGACGGCCTCTATGGCGTGCCGTTGCTGCGCGGCTGCTGCGCGCGTTTCGAGTGCCGCAACACGGTGCGCCACCCCGGCGGCGACCACCTCGTCTTCGTGTCCGAAGTCGTGCGTTTCGACCGCGAGGAGCGCGCGCCGCTGATCTTCCACAGCGGCGCCTACCGGCGTCTCGCCGCGGACTGACACGCCGCGCCGTCCCGGCCGGGCGGCAGCGGCGGGACGAACTATACTGGGTTCGAGTGCCGGACGAGAGCCGGCGCCCGGCCTCGTCCGCCCCGGACGATCGCGTCCCGAACTGCTGGCGTGCGTCACGATGTCTGCCGACCTTGACTGCCTGAGCGACCCCGCGCATGCGGATTTTCTGACGAGCGGCGTTTCGATCAGCGTCGCCTCGTGCGGCGCGGATCATTTGCCGAACCTGACGCGCGGGATCGGTTGCGACGTCTCCGGCGACGGGCCGGACGTGCGCGTCTTTGTCATCGCCGAACAGTCGCGCGCGCTTCTCGACGACCTCCGCGCGAACCGCAACGTCGCGGTCGTCTTCTGCCAGCCCGGCTCGCACCGCAGCTTGCAGCTGAAGGGGCACGACGCCAGCATCGAATCCCTCGTCGCCGGCGACGCGCGGATCATCGAGCGCTACCGCGGCGCCTTCACCGACGCGCTGGCCGCGCTCGGCTTCGGCGGCGCGTTCGTGCAGGCGCTGCTCGGCAGCAGCACCGGCGAAGTCGTCGCGATCCGATTCACGCCGGCCGCCGCATTCTGGCAGACACCCGGCGCGGGCGCGCGCCGGTCGCCGGAGGACGCGCGATGACCGTCCGGCTCGATGCGATCCGCGAATGCCTCGAAGGGGCGGTGCCCGGGGTCATGGCGACGTGCTCCGCCGACGGCGCGCCGAACGTCGCGTTCCTGTCGCAGGCCGAATACGTCGATGGCCGCCATGTCGCGCTGTCGTACCAGTTCTTCAACACGACGCGGCACAACATCCTCGAAAACCCGAACGCGCGGCTGATCGTCACGCACCCGCGCACCGCCGAGCGCTACCGGCTGCTGCTGCGCTACCTGCGCACCGAAACGGCGGGGCCGCTGTTCGAGCGGATGAAGGCGAAGCTCGCCGGCGTCGCCGCGCATTCCGGCATGGGCGGCGTCTTCCGGTTGCGCGGCTCGGATGTCTGCCGCGTGCTCGAAATCGAGCGCGTGCCCGGCCCGGCACTCGACCTGCCGACGCCGCGGCCGAGCCTGCTCGCGGCGCTGCGGTCAACGTCGGCGCGGCTGGCGATCTGCCGCGAACTCGACACGCTGCTCGCCGAAGCGCTCGCAAGCCTCGAGTCGCAGTTCGGCTTCCGTCACACGAGCGTGCTGCTGCTCGACGCTGCGGGCACGCGGCTCTACACGATCGCCAGCCGGGGTTACGAAAATTCCGGTGTCGGCTCCGAAATCGCGATCGGCGACGGCGTGATCGGCGTCGCCGCGCGCGAAGCCACGCCGATTCGCCTCGGTTACCTCGCGCCGGACTACGCGCACTATGGCGCGGGGGGGAACTCCACGCGGGCCGCCGACGCCGAAGGGCTCGAAACCCGCATTCCGTTGCCTCGTCTCCCGGAGCCGCGGAGTCGCCTCGCCGTGCCGATTCGCGCCTGCACCCGCCTCCTCGGCGTGCTCTACGCGGAGAGCGCGCAAAACCTGCGTTTCGGCTACGACGACGAGGACGCGCTCGTCGCGCTGGCCGGCCAGCTCGGAGCCGCGATGCTTGCGTTGCGACAGGCGGGTGAAGTCGATGACGGGACGGCGGTGCCCGAGCCCGAATCGCTTGCCGCGGTTGGTCCGCCGGTGATCGTGCGGCACCATGCCGGCGACGACAGCGTATTCCTCGACGACACCTACCTGATCAAGGGCGTCGCCGGCGCGATCTTCTGGACGGTCATGCGCAATCTCGTTAACGCGGGCCGCAGCACCTTCAGCCTCCGCGAGTTGCAGCTCGAGCCGACGATTCCTCGCGAGGACCGCAGCGCCGACCTCGACGCGCGCCTGTTGCTGTTGCGCCGCCGGCTCGCCGACTGCGGCGCCCCGCTGCGACTCGAAAGCATCGGCCACGGCCGCTTCCTGCTGGCGGCGCGCCGACTGCCGAAGCTGGTCGACGTCGCCCCACCCACCAACCCACTGCCGGCGCGGCACTGAGCCGCGAAAGCGCCCATTTTGGGCTGCGCCTGACACGTCAATAGAGCCCCCTCCGTACGTCGGTGGGGGCTTTCCATTTACAATCGTCCGAATTCATGCGCTAGACCGCGCACACGACAACTCATATTCGGCGTGACCTCATGGATCCCCGAGAGAAACCGGCGGTACTCGTCGTCA
>NZ_JAKFEF010000062.1:0-105543 GCF_036675785.1 Aromatoleum sp. | reverse complement strand
GGAGGTGCTGGAACTGACCGCGCCGGTGGAGACGCCGGCCAAGGGTCTGATCATCGAAGCGCGCCTCGACAAGGGGCGCGGCCCCGTCGCGTCCCTGCTGGTGCAATCCGGAACGCTGCGCAAGGGCGACGTCATGCTCGTCGGCGCGACCTTCGGTCGTATCCGCGCGATGCTGGACGAGAACGGCAAGCCGGTCGACGAGGCCGGGCCTTCGATTCCGGTCGAAATTCTCGGTCTGTCGGACGTTCCGGCAGCGGGCGACGAGGCGATCGCACTCGCCGACGAGAAGAAGGCGCGCGAAATCGCGCTGTTCCGTCAGGGCAAGTTCCGCGAGGTGAAACTCGCGAAGCAGCAGGCCGCGAAGCTCGAAAGCATGTTCGAGCAGATGGGCGAGGGCGAAGTCAAGACGCTGCCGCTGATCATCAAGGCGGACGTGCAGGGCTCGCAGGAAGCGCTGGTACAGGCGCTGAACAAGCTCTCGACCGACGAAGTGCGGGTCAATACGATCCATGCCGCCGTCGGCGCGATCAGCGAGTCCGACGTCAACCTCGCCCAGGCGTCGGGCGCGGTGATCATCGGCTTCAACACGCGTGCCGATGCCGGTGCCCGGAAGCTCGCCGAGACTTTCGGTGTCGACATCCGCTACTACAACATCATCTACGACGCGGTCGACGAAGTGAAATCGGCGCTGTCGGGGATGCTGGCGCCGGAGCGGCGCGAGAACGTCATCGGTCTCGTCGAGGTGCGTCAGGTGTTCAAGGTGCCGAAGGTCGGTTCGGTGGCCGGCTGTTACGTCCTCGAGGGCATCGTCAAGCGCGGTTCGCAGATCCGCGTGCTGCGCGACCATGTCGTGATCCACTCCGGCGAGCTGGAATCGCTGAAGCGCTTCAAGGACGACGTCAAGGAGGTTCGTGCGAGCTTCGAATGCGGCCTGTCGATCCGCAACTTCAACGATGTCCAGGAAGGCGATCAACTGGAAGTGTTCGAAATCCAGGAAATCGCACGGACCCTTTAAGCAATGGCCAAGGAGTTTTCCCGAAGCCAGCGCGTGGCGGAGCAGATCCGCCGCGAGTTGGCGGAGCTGATCCGGTTGGAGGTGAAGGATCCCCGTGTGGGATTCATCACGCTGACGGACGTCGAAATCACACCCGATTACGCCCACGCGAAGGTGTTCTTCACTTCGATGCGCGGCGAGGAAGGACTCGACGAAATCCTGGTCGGCCTGCGTCGCGCGAGCGGTTTTCTGCGCCGCGAGCTCGGCAAACGGGTTCGCATCCATACGTTGCCCGAGCTGCACTTCCAGTACGACAGTTCGGTGGAGCGGGGCAGTCGCATGTCGCAGCTGATCGACGAGGTGGTTCGCGAGGATGATGCGCGCCACAAGGACGATGCGGAAAGCTGAGCCGTTTTGAAAGCATCCAAGCAATTCCGGCATCAGCGCCGGATTGTCGACGGCGTTTTGCTGCTCGACAAGCCACAGGGGATGACCTCGAACGCGGCGCTGCAGACCGCGCGGCGTCTGCTGAACGCGGTGAAGGCGGGCCACACCGGCACGCTCGACCCGATGGCGACTGGACTCCTGCCGCTGACGTTCGGCGAGGCGACGAAGTTTTCGCAGATCCTGCTCGACGCCGACAAGGAATACGAGGCGACGGTCCGGCTGGGGATCGAAACCGATACGGGCGATGCCGAGGGGACGCAGATCGCGACCGCGCCGGTGGAGGTGACCGAGGACGCGATCCGCTCGGCGCTCGGTCGTCTGACCGGCGAAATTGAGCAGATCCCGCCGATGTACTCGGCGCTGAAGCGCGACGGCAAACCGCTTTACGAATACGCGCGCGCCGGAATCGAGGTGGAGCGTGCGGCGCGGAAGGTGACGATCCACGCGCTCGAACTTCTTGCGGTCGGTCCGGACTGGTTTTGGGTTCGCGTCGCCTGTAGCAAGGGGACCTATGTGCGCACGCTGGCGATCGATCTCGGCCGAATCCTCGGTTGCGGCGGCCATCTCACCGCGCTGCGGCGTACCCGTATCGGGCCGTTCTCGATCGACCGCGGGACGACACTCGATGCACTCGAGGCGGCCGCGCCGGAGCAGCGAGATCGCTTGCTTTCCCCGGCAGACGCCCTCGTCTCGCATCTTCCGCGGATCGAGCTCGATGCCGGTCAAGGCGCGTTGTTGCTGCAAGGGCGGGTCATCGCCGCCCCAGCGGGCAGCGCCGGGCTGGCTCGCGTCTATTGCGACCAGCGCTTTCTCGGCTTGGGCGCGCGCACTGCGGACGGCAAATTGTGTGCAAAACGGCTTGTTTCGACGAACGCATCTCCTGTAAAAGTCGATAACGATTGAGTTTTAAGTCCGGCGTTCGGTATAATTCGCCGCTTCTGATTGGCAGAACGAAAAGAGTAAACACCCACATGGCTCTCGATACCGCATCCAAGTCGCAGATCGTCAACGACTTCCAGCGCGCCCAAGGTGACACCGGTTCGCCCGAAGTCCAAGTCGCGCTTCTCACAGCCCGTATCAACGGGCTGACCGGCCATTTCAAGGCCAACGCCAAGGATCACCACTCGCGCCGTGGCCTGCTCAAGATGGTCAGCCAGCGCCGCAAGCTGCTCGATTACCTGAAGGGCAAGAACGCCGACAGCTATCGCAACCTGATCGAGCGTCTGGGCCTGCGCAAGTAATTTTCCTGGCTGTGTCGAAGCCGACAGCGCCGAATAGGGCACTTTAAGCCAGCAAGCCGGTGCGGGTCCCGAGGGACCGCACCGGCTTTGTTTTTAGCCTGTCTCGTTCGCCGTCGTCGCAGTTGTCGTCCGCTGCCCCCAATTTCTTAAGGATATTCACCTTGCCTACCGCTATCAAAAAGACCTTTGCTTACGGCGACCACACCGTCACCTTGGAGACGGGTGAAGTCGCGCGTCAAGCTGGTGGCGCCGTTATCGTCAATATGGACGACACGATGGTTCTCGCGACGGTCGTCGCCGCGAAGGAAGCCAAGGCCGGACAGGATTTCTTCCCGCTCACGGTCGACTACGTCGAGAAGTTCTACGCCGCGGGCCGCATCCCGGGCGGTTTCTTCAAGCGCGAAGGGCGCCCGACCGAGAAGGAAACGCTGACCAGCCGCCTGATCGACCGTCCGATCCGCCCGCTGTTTCCGGAAGGCTTTTATAACGAAGTGCAGGTCATCGTCACGGTCCTGTCGCTGAACCCCGAAGTCGATCCCGACATGCCGGCGATGATCGGCGCCTCGGCTGCGCTCGCGATTTCCGGCGTGCCGTTCGACGGCCCGATCGGTGCATGCCGCGTCGGCTACAGTGATGGGCAGTACCTGCTGAATCCGACCGTCGAGCAACTCAAGGCTAGCGAATTGAACCTCGTCGTCGCGGGCACCGAAGCCGCGGTGCTGATGGTCGAATCGGAAGCGAAGGAGCTTTCCGAAGAGGTCATGCTGGGTGCGGTCGTATTCGGCCACCAGCAAATGCAGGCTGCGATCCGCGCGATCAACGAACTCGTCGAAGTCGCGGGCAAGCCGGAATGGGACTGGCAACCGCCGGCGAAGAACGAGCCGCTGATCGCCCGCATCAAGGAACTCGCGGGCGCCGAGCTCGAAGACGCTTTCCGCATCACGAGCAAGCAGGCCCGGACGCAGCGGATCGCCGAGATCCGCAAGAAAACAATCGCAGCCGTCACCGAGAACGTCGAAGTGCCGCCGTCCTCGAACGAGCTGAAGGACATCTTCCACGACCTCGAAGCCGGCGTCGTGCGCAGCCGCATTCTCGCCGGCGAACCGCGTATCGACGGTCGCGACACCCGTACCGTCCGGCCGATCGAGATCCGTGTCGGCGTGCTGCCGCGTACTCACGGCTCCGCGTTGTTTACCCGTGGCGAGACGCAGGCCCTGGTGATCGCGACGCTCGGCACCGGCCGCGACGAGCAGATCATCGACGCGATCGCGGGCGAATACCGCGAGAGCTTCCTGCTCCATTACAACTTCCCGCCGTTCTCGACCGGCGAGACCGGCCGTATGGGCGTCACCAAGCGCCGGGAAGTCGGGCACGGCCGCCTCGCGAAGCGCGCGCTGGTGGCGGCCCTGCCGGCCTCCGAGGATTTCAGCTACACGGTTCGCGTCGTGTCCGAGATCACCGAATCCAACGGTTCGAGCTCGATGGCCTCCGTGTGCGGCGGCTCGCTCGCGATGATGGACGCCGGCGTGCCGATGAAGGCGCACGTCGCTGGGATCGCAATGGGCCTGATCAAGGAAGGCAATCGCTTCGCCGTGCTGACCGACATTCTCGGCGACGAGGATCACCTCGGTGACATGGACTTCAAGGTTGCCGGCACCGAGAAGGGCGTGACCGCGCTGCAGATGGACATCAAGATCCAGGGCATCACGAAGGAAATCATGCAAGTCGCGCTCGCGCAGGCCGGCGAGGGGCGGATTCATATCCTCGCCCTGATGAAACAGGCGCTGGCATCGCACCGCGGGGAAGTGTCGGAGTTCGCTCCGCGCATGATCACGATGAAGATCAATCCCGAAAAGATCCGCGACGTCATCGGCAAGGGCGGCGCCGTGATCCGCGCGCTGCAGGAAGAGACCGGCACCGTGATCGAACTGCAGGACGACGGCAGCGTCACGATCTCGTCGGTGAGCGCCGACGGTGCCCAACTCGCGAAGGAAAAGATCGAGGCGATCACCGCCGAAGTCGAAGTCGGCAAGGTCTATAACGGGACCGTGGTCCGCCTGCTCGATTTCGGCGCCATCGTGAACATCATGCCGGGCCGCGACGGACTGCTGCATGTGTCCCAGATCGCCAACGAGCGGGTCAATAACGTCGCCGACTACGTCAAGGAAGGTCAGGCAGTGCGCGTCAAGGTGCTGGAGACGGACGAGCGCGGCAAGATCCGTCTGAGCATGAAGGCGCTGCTGGATCAGGCTGCCGAGTAAGTCGCATTTATCATCACGAAAAAGGGACGCCGCGGCGTCCCTTTTTTTTCAAGCCGCGGCCGGCCTCCGCCGCGCGCCGGAGACTCCGGCATTGTTACTTCGCGACCTGGCGCTCGCGCATTTCTTCGAGCGTCTTGCAATCGATACACATCGTCGCGGTCGGACGGGCTTCGAGGCGCTTCAGCCCGATCTCCACGCCACAGCTGTCGCAGTACCCGTATTCGCCGGCCGCGATGCGCCCGAGCGCTTCGTCGATCTTCTTGATCAGTTTGCGTTCACGATCTCGGTTGCGCAGTTCAAGTGCGATATCGGACTCCTGGCTGGCGCGGTCATTCGGATCGGCGAACACCGTCGCCTCGTCCTGCATCGTATGGACCGTGCGCTCGATATCCCCCATCAGTTCCCGCTTGACCGATTCGAGCATGTCGCGGAAGTGCGCCAACTGCTTCTCGCTCATGTAGTCCTCGCCTTCGGCGGGAACGTAAGGCGGGAATTGCTTCTGCAGTGTATCGTCGGGCATGACTTCGACTTCCGGTTGATTGTTGAAGGAAGCGAACTAATATCAGAATCCGCATCACCGAGCAAGCAATCGGAGGGCCACCCCCGGCGACCGCCGAAGTGTCAATTGCGCAAGGGGCGAAAGCAGGCCGAAAAAGCTTGACGTTCGCCTGAGGATGCACGGTTTTGTTTTTAAAATCGCCCATTCCGGAGGCAAATACTGCTAACCCGGTTATTAAGGAGGCAATTTTTTTCGTCATGAACTCGTCAGGTGGGTTTCGACAGGCACAGCCGGAACGGCCTTGAGTTGCTGCGCCAGAAGCGGTGCCGTGGTCAGAGGATCGTGAATTTCCCGCGTGTCTTCGGTCGTGTAACGCAGCGGTAGTCGGGGCGAAACAAGACCGCAGACACTCTGCCGCGTACATCGTGCATTCTGCGTTTGACGCACTCCGATTCGATGTGTATTATTCGCGGCTCTCGGGGTGTAGCGCAGTCCGGTAGCGCGCTTGCTTTGGGAGCAAGATGTCGGGGGTTCGAATCCCTCCACCCCGACCAGCTAACCCCGATACCCGCGGGATTTCTGCCCGTAGCTCAACTGGATAGAGCACCGGCCTTCTAAGCCGGGGGTTGCAGGTTCAATCCCTGTCGGGCAGGCCAGACGTAAAGGTTTCTGAGTGCAGAATTTCTGCACTCGTGAAAGTGGCGGCATTAGCTCAGTCGGTAGAGCACTGGATTGTGGCTCCAGGTGTCACCGGTTCGATCCCGGTATGTCGCCCCATGTAATCAAGCGCTCAGCGCACATACGTATCTACATTGATTGTAGATCGTTCGACAAAAGCGGGCCCGCCAGTGAGCGGGCCCGCTTTTTTTTTGCGGGGGTTCAGCGCCGGACGAGCGGTTCGCCAATGCGACCGACGGAACCGACTGCATGGGTCGGGGCAACGGCGGCCCTCACGCTGGCGCGTGCAGGGGTCGCAACGGCGGTGTCTCCGACAAGGACGTACGGAGGCCGAGCCTGCGGCGCGGGGAGGGCGGCGGGGTACGGCCGGCCGATGCCCGACTCCGCCAAGGCGCGACGAACCGCGCCTGATCGTGCGGCGTGTGCTGCTTCCGGCTTTTTCGCGATGAAGGTGTTCCGTGGCACTTGGCTGGCGAGCGTCAACAGCTGATCCATCGCTCAACGCCAGCGGATTCCATCGGCCGCAAACACAACGACCCTCGCCACGCGCGACTCCCGTGACCCCGAGAATTACTCGGATCCCATCGCTCATTTCAACAACGCCTCGGCGTTCGAAAATCCGTGCCCAGGCCCTCGACCAGCGGGCCGAGAGCGGGCCGCATTGGCCCGCGGCGCATGCAACGCCAATTCGGTCTCTCTTTGTTTCCATTACGAGACTCCCGATGGCGAGAAAGTAGAATCGCTCGCCGCGACGCTGTCGCCGGGAATTCGTTTGGATTGATGAGAAGCGTATGAATAAATCGATGATGTTGGGGCTCGGGCTCGGCGCGTTGGGCGTGACTGCAGGGGGCGCCGTCGCCACCTACAGTCTCGTGGACTTCGAGCCGAAGTATGCCGAAGTGCTGGCCGTGGAGCCGCTCAAGGAAACAATCCGCACTCCGCGAGAAGTCTGCGAGGAGGTCGCCGTCAGTCGCCACAAGCCGGTCAAGGATCAACATCAGGTCGCCGGAACGGTGATCGGCGCCTTGGCAGGCGGCCTGCTCGGCAATCAGATTGGCGACGGTAGCGGCAAGAAGATCGCCACCGTTGCCGGGGCGGTCGCCGGCGGATATGCGGGCAACAGGGTGCAAGAGAACATGCAGGCCAGCGATACCTACACCACGACGGAAACCAAGTGCAAGACGGTGACCGACACCAGCGCAAAGGTCGTGGGCTATGACGTCGAATATCGACTTGGGGAACAAGTCGGACATGTGCGCATGGATCACGAGCCTGGCCCTCGGATTCCCGTTCAAGACGGCCAATTAGTCCTCACCGCCGGGCAGAGCGCGGCTGGGCAATAGTGTGGCGGTGCCGCGCGGCACCGGTTTCAAGCTCCCCCCGATCGTGTCCGCGGATGGGCGCCCGAGTTCTCTCGGCAGCCCGTCATGATCGGCGAGCTTCAACATGACCTCCTGCCTTCGACCGGCGGGACATCGATTCTCGCTTGCGGGTCGCCGAAACCATTCGGCAGGACCCGGCGGGTCGGACGCCGACGAGGAGGGTAATGGTGTGCCACCGGCAAGGAGGTGGGGCGCTACCCCCTCGTGCTGACGCTCGCGCGCCAGTCGCCGGTTGACCACCGCACGCTCACCCCCGCCGGTGCAGACTTCCACAGACCGAGCCCGACGGCTTTGGCCCGCACTCTGCGGGCGTGTGCGGCAGTTCGCCCGAAGGCCCGCGCGAGGCCACCTCACATAGCAAGCCGAATCCAGGGAATCGATTCATGACTCGGTGATGGTCGCCGGTGGAAGCCGCGGTCGACCCCGAGCCGGCGGACGTTCGTGGGGACGCGGAGCCCGCTCTGTTGCCGACACCGTGGACCGGATCCACGTGTCCGGGCGTGACAGCGTCGTGACACAGTGTCCTGATGCGGGGCCGGGCTGTACCGCCGAGGCTGTCGTGCGTGGCCTCCCCAGCCGTGGACCGAAGCTTGCTGTTGACTCTGCAAACGAGTGCGCCATATCCGGGCGTCCTTTAGCCGAACCTCAATTCGGATCGAGCCATGACGTTTGCACCCATTACCGCCACGATGCGTCCTGCGGCTGCTGCGCCGGTGTTTGTCGAGGCCCCGGCGCGGCTGCACCTCGGCTTCCTCGATCCGAGCGCGTCGCTCGGCCGCCGGTTCGCGAGCCTCGGCCTCGTGATCGACGGCATGAGCACGCATCTTTCGGTCGCCCGCGCCGCTTATGACGTTGTGGAGGTGCCTCAATCGTGCGGCGACGCGACGCGCGAACGCCTCGCCCGCCATGTCGATTTGTTGAAGCGCGAAACCGGCCTGCGATCGCCGCTGCATGTGATGCTGCACCGCGCGCCGCCGGTACACGCGGGTTTGGGATCGGGCACGCAGCTCGCCCTGGCCGTCGGGCGCGCGTTTGCCGCGTGTCACGGCCTCGAACTCGAAACCCGCCGTGTCGCGGCGCTGCTCGGGCGCGGGGAACGTTCCGGCGTCGGGATTGCCGGCTTCGACCGCGGCGGCCTGCTGCTCGACGGCGGCCCCGGCGCCGCCGGCACGGTTGCGCCGTTGCTCGCTCAGGCCGTATTTCCGCCGCGCTGGCGGGTACTGGTGGTGCTTGACGATCGCCTCGACGGCCTCCACGGCAGCCAGGAAAGGGCCGCGATGGACCGACTCGCGCCATTTCCGCGCGAACTTGCCGCCGAGCTCTGCCACCAGGTGGTGATGCGGCTGCTCCCCGGCGTCATGGAGGGCATGTTCGAGCCCTTTGCGGACGGCATATCGACGGTGCAGCGGATGATCGGCGACTACTTTGCGCCGGCGCAGGGCGGGTCGATGTACACCAGCGCGAGCGTAGGGCGATTTCTCGAGTGGATCCGTCCGCGATATTGCGCGGGCATCGGGCAGAGCTCCTGGGGGCCGACCGGTTTCGCGGTGCTGCCGTCGGCCGAGCGGGCCGCCGAGGTCATAGCCGCCGCCCGCGCTGCGGGTGCGATGGACCCTGCGCTGCGCGTCGTCGTCGTCGCCGGCCGAAATCGCGGCGCGCTGCTCGAGCACCATTCGGCCCGGAAAAACAGCCAAGGCGCAGCCCTGCGCTGCTGACCGCACATTCTCGATTTCATCGATTTCCTTTAGCCGACGGACACGACCATGGAACGCCGCCACATCCTCCATATGTTCACCCCCAGCCGCCAGATGAGCCCGTTCGACATCAACATGGCGGTCGATGCCGGCTACGACGTCGTGACCCCGTATTGCGGCGTGACTGCGGACGAGATCCGCGGCCTGACGCAGGACGCGATCTTTTCGCGCGGGCCGAAAGGGGTGAAGGCCACGGGCATCTTCATCGGCGGGCGCGACGTGCTGCTCGCGGCCGACATGCTCGACACTGCGCGTGCCGCGATGGTGCCGCCGTTCGAAGTGTCTGTGCTGGCCGATCCGAGCGGCTCCTACACGACCGCCGCAGCGCTCGTCGCCTGCGTCGAGCAGCAGCTGCGGCGTGCGCACGATACCGGCTTCGACGGCAAGCGGGTGCTGATCCTCGGCGGCGCCGGCACCGTCGGTCGCATCGCGGGGGTGCTCGCGGCCGGGGTCGGGGCGCGAGTCGCACTCGCCCATCACGCCAGCCTGGTGCGGGCCGAGGAAGCCGCGCGGGCGACCGGCGCGCGCTTCGACTGCAGTTTGGTCGGGGTGGACGCGAGCATGCCTGCCGCGCTGGCCGCGGCGCTCGCAGAGGCCGACGTGGTGCTGGCGACCGCGGCCGCGGGCGTTCAGGTGGTCGGCGCCGAGGAAAGGGCAGGCGCCGCGCGGCTGTTGGTCGCCGCGGACGTCAATGCGGTGCCGCCCGAAGGGATTGCCGGGGTCGGGGTGATGGACGACGGCAAGCCGCTGCCCGAAGGGCGCGGCGTCGGCATCGGCGCGTTGGCGGTCGGCAACGTCAAATACCAGGTGGAGCATCGGTTGCTGACCGCGATGCGCAACGCCGACAAGCCCTGCTATTTCGGTTTTCGTGAGGCTTTCGCGGTCGCGCGCGAGGTGGTCGCGGAAAAGGGGTGACGGCAGGCCGACGGAGGGGATGAGCATGCTCGCGCCGATCGCCGTCGCCGCGCTGTCGGTGCGGATACTCGCTGAGGCCGTGCGTGACGGCGGCTATCGAACGGTTGCGCTCGATCTCTTCGGCGACGTGGACACCCGCCGCGCCGCGCAGGCATGGTTGCCGCTCGGCGCCGCGGCGACGCTGTCGATCGACGGCGACGCGCTGCTGACCGCCTTGCACCGACTGCGCGCCTGTGGCGCCGCGGGATGGATCGCGGGCAGCGGCTTCGAGGCGAATCCGGAACTGCTCGCTGCCGGGGCGCAGATTCTGCCGCTGATCGGCAATCCGCCCGACGTCGTCGCCCGCGTGCGCAGTCCCGCCGAGTTCTTCGGCCGTCTTGCCAAGCTGCGGATTCCCCATCCGGAAACGCGTCGCGACTGCCCGCCGTCGCCGCTCGGTTGGCTGCGCAAGGACTTCGCGAGCAGCGGAGGCCGGGAAGTGAGATCGGCGCTGCCGGAGCGCTTCGACCTGACCGCCAGTGCGGGGCCGAATTGCCCGCAGGGAGCGGGGGTTCATTACCAGCGCATCACGCCCGGCATACCGATGTCGGCGCTATTCGTTGCCGACGGGCGGCGTGGCCGGCTGATCGGCGTCAATCGGCAAATCGTGCGGAAGCTCCGCGACCGGCCTTATGTCTTTCGCGGCTGCGTCGGTCCGGTGCCGGTGGCGTCGGACGTGAGACGCAAGCTCGAAGACTGGGTCGATGCGCTCGCGGCGGACTTCGGCGTGCGCGGCGTGAACGGACTCGACTTTCTCCTCGACGGCGACCACCCGTCGGTACTCGAACTCAATCCGCGGCCGCCGGCAAGCATTGCCCTGTACCGCGACGCGCTCCGGGGCGGGTTGTTGCGCGCGCATGTCGTCGCGTGCCTCGAAGGCGAACTGCCGGACGTGCGAGACGTGTCGAGCAGCGGTTGGACGTCGAAGACGCCGGCAAGGATCGCAATGACGGGCGCGGCACGGGCGACGGACCCGTGCGCTGCGACGGCTGGCGCGCAGGCGCTCCACCGCGGCTTCGAAGTGGTATTCGCGCGTCGCCCCTGCATCCTCGCCGACGCAGCGTCCGCTGCACTCGCGCGGCTCGACTGGTGTCACGACCTGCCGGCAGCGGGGACGCGTTTCGAGCCCGGCGATCCGGTGTGCACCGTGTCGGCAGCGGACACGACTGTCGGCGGCGTGCAGGCGCGGCTCGCGCGGCGCCGGCGACTCATGCCATCCTTACTGGAGCAAGCCGATGAAGGAAGCAGCGAAGGGCTTCGTGCCCACCAGCTTGAGTGTCAATGAACGCGCGGCGCCGCTGGTCGAGGGGCTGATCGCGGCGGCGACCGAACTGCGGATCGGCGTCGAGCGCCTCGAAAACGGCGTGACCGTCGTCGACGCCGGCATCGCGGTGCGCGGCAGCGCCGCCGCCGGTGTCGCGATCGGGGAGATCTGCATGGGCGGTCTCGGCCAGGTGCGGCTCGCGACGACGGGTGGGACGGGCGCAGCCGATGGCGGCTGGCCGACCTGGCTCGAAGTCGCGAGCGCGCAGCCGATCCTCGCGTGCCTCGCGAGCCAGTACGCCGGCTGGAGCCTGTCCGCGAGCAAGGAAGAGGGGGGCGGAAAGAAGTTCTTTTCGCTCGGCTCGGGTCCGGCCCGCGCGCTGGCCGCGCGCGAGGCCTTGTTCGACGAGCTGCGCTACCGCGACCGCGCGCCGGCCGGCGTGCTGGTGCTGGAGGTCGACCGCATGCCGCCGCCGGTCGTCGTGGACAAGGTCCTGCGCGACTGCGAACTCGCCCCCGATCAGCTCACGCTCATCCTGACGCCGACCAGCAGCCTCGCCGGCTCTGCCCAGGTGGTCGCGCGCGTGCTCGAAGTCGCGCTGCACAAGGCGCACGAACTCGGCTTTCCGCTCGCGGACATCGTCGGCGGCAACGCTCGCGCTCCGCTGCCGGCGCCGAGTCCGGACAGCGGCGTCGCGATGGGGCGCACGAACGACGCGATCCTCTACGGCGGCCAGGTCCACCTCACCGTCGCCGGCGGCGACGACGCCGCGCGCGACCTCGCCCGCCGTTTGCCGTCGTCGAACTCGCGCGACTACGGGCGCTCGTTCGCCGACGTGTTCCGCGATTACGACTACGATTTCTACCGCATCGACCCCGCGCTTTTCGCGCCGGCCGAAGTGTGGGTGAGCAGCCTCGAAAGCGGTCGCACGTGGCATGCGGGCGGCACTGACATCGCGCTCCTGCGCCGCCTGTGGCTGGACGAGGCATGAGCGCAGTCCACAGCCGCCGCGTCGCGATCCTCACCGACGAAACCGGGTGGCATACGAATCGCCTGCGCCGGGCGCTCGCGCGGCGCGGTTTCGAGGGCCGTTGCGCAGATCTGGAGGCCTGCCGCTTCGATACGTCGCGGACGGGGACCGGCCTCGCGATTCCGGGTTTCGGCCGTGCGCTGCCGGCCGCCGCGATCGTCCGCGGCATCGCGGGCGGCAGCCTGGAGCAGGTGACCAAGCGCCTCGGCATTCTGCACGCGCTGCGCGAGCTGGGGGTGCCGGTATACAACGACGCCCGCGCGATCGAGCGCAGTGTCGACAAGTCGATGACGAGCTTCCTGCTGCATCGCGCGGGCGTCGCGACGCCGCCCGCGTGGGCGTTGGAGTCGGAGGTCGAGGCGCGGCGCCTCGTGATGACCGAGACCGCCGCCGGACGCGGCCTCGTGCTCAAGCCGTTGTTCGGCTCGCAGGGCAAGGGGCTGCAGCGGGTCGGCCTCGTCGACGGCGTTCCGGTGCCGCTGCCAGACCTCTGCGGCTACGGTCGCCTCGCGTACCTGCAGCGCTTCGTGCCGCAGCAGGAAGGACTGGACGCGCCCGGTTTCGACTGGCGTGTTCTCGTGATCGGCGGACGCGCGCGGGCGGCGATGCGGCGCGTCAGTGCGCACTGGGTGCGCAACGTCGCGCAGGGCGCGCGCTGCTGTGCGGCAGCGCTCACACCGGCGCTCGCGACCCTCGCCGAAGGGGCGGCCGCGGCGCTCGGGATGGACTACGCCGGCGTCGACCTCGTGCCCGACGGGGCCGCGCCGCTCGGCGCCCAGGTCCTCGAAGTCAACGGCGTCGCGGCTTGGCGCGGTCTGCAGAGCGTGACCGATTTCGACATCGCCCAGGCCATGGTGGACGACCTGCTCGAGCGCAGCCTGGGGCTCGAACTCGCGCCGGCTCCCGAACTCGCAATCGCCGGGTGAGCCGATGGATACCATCGATCGGCGACTGGCACTGGGTCGCCACGCATTTCTGTGGGCCTGCGGCCTCGACGTCGCGGTACGCAAGCCGGGCAACGTGAGCCGAGCGTCGGCGGGACACGGCATGTCGGCCGACACGTTCATCGCGAGCGCCTGTGCCGCGGCGGGTCCGCTTTTCGAGCGCGGGCGCCCGGTCGGCGAGCGGATCGAGGCGGCGGTTGCGGCGTCGTGGACCGAGGTCGGCTGCAACACGAATCTCGGCATCGTCCTGCTGTGCGCGCCGCTCGCGGCGGCGCTCGAGCGCTTGCGCGACCGCGCGTCGTTCCGCCACGAGCACGCCCCCCGCGACGGCGGCGCCGCAGCGAACGACGAAGCTTTCATCGACGGGAAAGCGCTGCGGGGG
This sequence comes from Aromatoleum sp., assembly GCF_036675785.1. NCBI lineage: Bacteria > Pseudomonadati > Pseudomonadota > Betaproteobacteria > Rhodocyclales > Rhodocyclaceae > Aromatoleum > Aromatoleum sp. The sequence continues at coordinate 91,713 of NZ_JAKFEF010000062.1, read as the reverse complement.
GCCATGAACGCGGTGCTCGCGGCTCTCGACGTCGACGACGCGCGCGCGGCCTACCGCGGGATCGCGCTCGCGAACCCCGGCGGGCTCGGCCGTGCCGAGGCGCAGGACGTCGCCGAGGCGCCGACGATCGACCTCCGCGCTGCGATGACGCTCGCTGCGGAGCGGGACAGCATTGCCCGCCAATATGCCCGCGGTTACGGCGACGTCTTCGACTGCGGATTCGCGGCGCTGCAGCACGGCGGGGACACGCCGCGCCCTGTCGGTGCCGTGGTACAGCGAGTGTTCCTGAGCTTTCTCGCGCGCTGGCCCGATTCACACATTGTGCGAAAAGTCGGGCTCGCGGCGGCGCAATCTGTCACGCGGGATGCGTCGGCGTGGCTCGCACGCGTGAGCGCGGATGCCTCCGTCGGCGAGGACGCAGCGTTCGCCGAATGGGATGAGGCGCTCAAGGCCGGGGGAATCAATCCGGGCACGAGCGCCGACTTGACCGTCTGCACCCTGTTCGCGGCCGCGCTCGCGTCGCCACGGCTGATCGGCAGCGAGCCGTCGAACACCTGGCACGGAACGTGTGTTCCTCCGCTCGACCTCGGTTCGTTACCGACGTTCGGTTCGGCGGTGGCGCTTCCTTCCGGGACGCCAAGGTGAAAATGCAAAGGAGATGCCGGCAATGGCAAAGATCGATCGCATGATGGTAGGTGAGTCGCTGGTTGGAGAAGGGAACGAGGTCGCGCATATCGACCTCCTCATCGGACCACGGGGGAGCCCGGTGGAAACCGCGTTCAGCAACGCACTGACGAACAACAAGGACGGCTTCACGTCGCTGCTCGCGGTCGTCGCGCCAAACCTGCTGACGAAGCCGGCGACGGTGATGTTCAACAAGGTCACGATCAAGGGCGCGAAGCAGGCAGTGCAGATGTTCGGTCCGGCGCAGCGCGGAGTTGCGATGGCCGTCGCCGACAGCGTCGAGGACGGCACGATCCCGGTCGGCGAGGCCGACAACCTGTTCATCTGCGTCGGTGTGTTCATCCACTGGCTCGCCGAGGATGACGGGAAAATCCAGGACTACAACTATCGGGCAACTCGCGAGGCGATCCGGCGCGCGGTGACGGGTCAGCCGAGTGCCGAAGAGGTCGTCGCGCGCAAGGGCATCGTGGAGCACCCCTTCGCGGCCCACGCGTGAGGCGTGGCACGGGCTAGGGGGCGCGAGCCCCCCGAAGCCGTCTAGAAAGTTCCCGACCGCGCGAACGCCGGCGGCACCGGGATCTTCCAGTCGAAGCCGAAAAATTCCGCCGTCTTTTTTTTGCGTCTTCCGCGTTATTCACCCGGCGACCAAACATCGTTCGCGCCAAGCCTGTCGGAGCACCGTTGGCGCGAGCGTGCTTCGACCGGCGCGGGGCAAAGGGAATCTTCGGTTGCCGGATTAATAGTCCCGACGTCCCTGCGGGATCAGACCGGTGGCGAGGAGATGGAGCACTTCCGCCGGCTTCGCTGCGGGTTGCGGCGGCTCGGGGCGCCGTCGTTCGATGATCACGCCGACGCCCTCGACGTCGTCGAACTTGGCCGGCTTGGTCACGGACACGCGCAGCCAGTGAGCGCCGAAGCGGGTCAGCAGAAGGTCGGCGATCGCCTCGGCGAACGCTTCGAGAAGCTGGAAGCGGTGGGTCCGGAGCATTTCGCGCAGCGCCGCACGCACTTCCCCGTAGTCGATCGTGTCGCCGATGCGGTCCGTGCTGCACGCCGCGCTGCGTTGCAGCCCGGCGGCGAGGTCGATGCGAACCGGTTGCGGCGCGTGAAGCTCGTCTTCGCAGATGCCGATGATCGTGCTGCCGCGAAATCCGTCGATGAAGATGATGTCCATCGCGGGCTGGGCGTCGGTCGCCGTCGAGGGGGCGGGGCAGGCGGGCAGCCGCTGCATTGGGTGAGGTGCGTTCAAGGTGGCGAGCTCCTGCGTCGGGTTGTCGGAACATTGTTCGATTCGACCGAATCGACGTCCCCGAAAATCAAGAGCGAGAAACAGGCCAGGAGGTAGGGGTAGGGCGAGGGAATACTCCCCCGGAGGCATGGCCCGCGCTTCGGTGGGCGACATATAGTCGGTTCCGAAGGTTCGCCGGATCACGTCGCTGCGCTCGGGCAGCACGTACGCCTTTCGGGGTGACATCCGGAGGCCGGCGGCTCGCGGCAAGTCGATGGGCGCGTAGACGCCTTGCGCGAGCAGTCAGCGAAACGCCCCAAGAAAGGAGGAGCTGTGACGGTCTCGACGATGCTTGAACCCAAGGGGCACGCGCAGCGGGTGTACGACGTCGTGGATGGTCGCGGGCGGGGAGACACCACCGATCTCGTGACGAGTTCGTGGGCGCGCTGCGTGAGGGACTATCGCCTCGATCCGGCCAAGCCCGCCCGGCCGGACGTGCTGGGCGAACACCGGCTCGAAGAACACCGCGCCCGCGCCGCCGACGTGATCGAATGCGCAAAGCTCGAGATGACGACGTTGTACCAGCAGCTCGGCGACCGCGAGTGCGCGGTGGTGCTGGTCGACACCGACGGCGTGATCCTGCACATGGTGGCGGCTCCCGATTTCTCGCGGGAAATGGGCCAGCTCGGCTTCTGCCCGGGCGCGATCTGGACCGAGGCGGCGGTCGGCACCAACGGCATGGGCACCTGCCTCGTCGTGCGCGAGCCGGTCGCCGTCCGCCAGCAGGATCATTTTTACGGGACCTATACGTCGCTGACCTGTTCCGCGGTACCGATTTTCGATCCGGAGGGCGCCCTCGTCGCGGTGCTCGATGTCACCAGCCGTTCGCCGTTGATGCAGCAACATTCGCTGGTGCTGCTCGGCATGACCGCGCAGATGATCGAGAACCGGCTGCTCGATCGGCGCTTCCAGGATGCCTGCCCGATTCATTTTCACAGCCGGCCGGAGTTCGTGTACACGCTCCACGAAGGCAAGCTCGTCGTCGGCGACGACGGCGGCATTCGCGCCGCAAACCGCAGCGCATTATTCCAGCTGGGCTTCAGCTCAGTACCCGAGATCTGCGGTAAGCAGCTCGACGAGCTGTTCCAGACGACGCTCCCGGAGATCCTCAACCGCAGCGCGCGCAGCTCGTTCCACCCGGTGCCGATTTTCTGCGCCGGTCGCTCGAACCGGTTCTTCGCCGTTGCGCAGCAGCCGGCCAGGCTCAACGCAGCGACGGTGGAGCGCCCCGCGAAGTCGGCGCCGGCGCCGGCTCGCGTCATCGACGACGGCGGGGCACAGCAGTTCGGCGACGACCGCATCCTGTCCCAGCTGCAACTCGCGACCCGCGTCATCGCGAAGCGGATCCCGGTGCTGCTGCACGGCGAGACGGGCGCGGGCAAGGAGGTTTTCGCGCACGCTCTTCACAAGGGCAGCCCTTATGCGGCGGGCGCCTTCGTCGCCGTGAATTGTGCATCGCTGCCGGAAAGCCTGATCGAGAGCGAACTCTTCGGTTATCGGGCCGGCGCCTTCACCGGCGCCCAGCGCAGCGGCCGGCGCGGCAAGATCCTGCAGGCAGATCGCGGCACGCTGTTTCTTGACGAGATCGGGGACATGCCGCTCGCGCTGCAGGCCCGGCTGCTGCGCGTCCTCGACGAGCGGCAGGTCTCGCCGCTCGGGTCGGAGGAGATCATCGCCGTTGACTTTCAGCTCGTCAGCGCAAGCCACCGCGATCTGCCGAAACTCGTCGCCGACGGGATGTTTCGCGAGGATCTCTACTATCGCCTCTCCGGCCTCGACGTATCGCTGCCGCCGCTGCGAGAGCGCCGCGATAAGCGGGAACTGCTCTACCGGCTGCTCGAAGAGGAGGCGGGCGGCAGCCGGATGGATATCGACCCGGACGCCGAGGCTTTGCTGATGAGCTACTCGTGGCCGGGCAACCTCCGTCAGTTGCGCCACGTGCTGCGCACCGCCGTCGTGCTAGCCGGCGCAGAGCGCCTGACGCTCGCCGCTCTGCCCGCGACCCTGCGCCAGCGGGCCGCGGAGCGGGCCGAGGTCGACGTCGGAGCGGTGCCGCCAGCGCGCCTTCCCCCCTACGTCCCCGCATCCGCGGCGCCCGATGTCGCGTTGCGACCGCTAAACCCGGTTCAGGCAAGCGAGCGCGCGGTATTGCTCGGCCTGCTCGAAGACCAACGCTGGAACGTAAGCAATGTCGCCAAAGCACTCGACATCAGCCGCAACACCCTTTACCGCCGGCTGCACCGCCTCCGCATCCCCCTTTCCCACAGCGAGTCGGCCGCCGGCTGATCGTGAAGCCGACGCGGAAACCGGGGTCCGCGCGACGGGCGGCACCGCGGGCGACTCGTCCCGCCGCAGCCGCTTCGCGTGGACGGTCACCGGCTCCGGCCACTTCCTCGCGGAAACGCTGGAGCTCGCATTCCGCTTGCCGCAGGTGGATTTCTTCCTCTCCGCTGCCGCCGAGGAGGTGCTGCCGCTTTACGGCTACCCGGTGGACGTGCTCAAGGAACGCTTCCGTGTCTTCCGCGACAAGGGCGCGAGTTCCGTGCCGGTCGGCATGCTCTACGACGACGTGTACCACACGGTCGTCGTCGCGCCGGCGACGAGCAACACGGTGGCCAAATGCGCGTTCGGCATCTCCGACACCTTGCCGACGAACATGTTTGCGCAGGCCGGCAAGCTGGCGATTCCCGGAATCGTGTTTGCGTGCGACAGCGAACCGGTCGTCATCACGAAGAGCCCGCGCGAATGGGTCGAGCTGCGGCCGCGGAACATCGACCTCGACAACGTCGCCCGGCTCCGGTCGATTGATCACTGCACCGTCGTGGAATCCCTTGCAACCCTGGAGCAAGCCCTCAACGCGCGTCTTGCGCAGCTGACTGAAATGAACCATCCGCCACGCTCGCTTCATTCGGGGAGAGACGACTTTGCACCGCCGGCCCGTCCGGCAGGCACGGCGGGTTGCGCCGCGGAGCCCCTGCCTCACTCCCCCGAGGTGGCTCAGGCTTCCCTCGCGGCGGACCGGCGGGAGCCCTGAAATGGAGCACATTGTCTTCCTGACGGGACGGCTTGCGCAGCCCAACCTCGAACGGGTGCTCGCCGGCATGGCGTCGCCGCCGTTCACGTGGGAGGTGCGGGAGATCGGTCTGCAGGTGGCGGGGCTGATGACGGCTGACATGATCCGCCGCCGCATCGCGACTGCCCCCAACGCCAACCGGATCCTGGTCCCGGGGCGCTGCCGCGGCGATCTGGCGGCGTTGTCCGCGCATTACGGTGTACCGGTGGAGCGCGGACCGGACGAACTCAAGGACATTCCGCGTCATTTCAATCGCACCGTCGACGCGAGCCGGCTCGACGACTACGACATCGAGATCTTCGCCGAGATCGTCGACGCGCCGCGCCTGGGGCTTTCCGCGATCCTCGACCGCGCCGCGAGTCTCGCCGCCGACGGCGCGAACGTCATCGACCTCGGTTGCCTGCCGGCGACCCCGTTCCCCCACCTCGCGGACGCGGTCGGCGCGCTGAAGGCGGCCGGCTTTCGTGTCAGCGTCGACTCGCAGGACACCGACGAGCTGCTGCGCGGCGGTCGCGCGGGCGCCGACTACCTCCTCAGTCTGACGCTCGACACGCTATGGATCGCCGACGAGGTCGCGGGGACGCCGGTGCTGATTCCGCGCGAGCCGGCCGACGAGGCGTCACTGTATGCGGCGGTCGAGGCGATGGAGCGCCGCGGGCGGCGCTTTCTCGCCGACGCGATCCTCGACCCGATCCCGTTCGGCCTGCTCGCGTCGCTGTGCCGCTACCAGCGCCTGCGCGAGCGCTTCCCGGACATCGCGATCATGATGGGCGTCGGCAACGTCACCGAACTGACCGAGGCCGATACCAGCGGCATCAACGCCGTGCTCTTCGGCATCGCTGCCGAGTTGCGCGCGGGGGCCGTGCTGACGACGCAGGTGAGCACCCACGCGCGGCGGGCCGTGCGTGAAGCCGACGTCGCGCGGCGCGTGATGTACCAGGCGCGCGAGACGAGCTCGTTGCCGAAGGGCATGACCGAGGCACTGATGACGGTGCACGGCAAGTACCCGTTTCCCGATTCGCCGGAAGAGATCGCGGAGACCGCCCGGAGCGTGCGCGATCCGAGCTTCAGGGTTCAGGTCTCCGAGCGCGGGCTGCACATCTACAACCGCGACGGGCACTACGTGGATACCGACCCGTTCGCGCTTTATCCGCGTCTCGGCGTCGAGGCCGATGGCGGGCACGCGTTCTATCTCGGCGTCGAGCTCGCTCGCGCGGAAATCGCGTGGTCGCTCGGCAAGCGCTACAGCCAGGACCAGTCGCTCGACTGGGGCTGCGCGATCGCCCGCCCGGCGGACGACCGCCTGCGGCAGTGCGCGCCCGGGACGACTCGGCGCACCGCGTCGTCGGCGGCGAACCCGCCCGAACACGTGACGGAGGCTTCATGGTCTACGAAACCCTGGTGACGACCCTCGACGCGGACGGGCGCGTGCACTTCGCGCCGATGGGCGCGCGCTACGCGGGTGACGAGGTCGTGCTGATGCCGTTCCGGCCTTCGGCGACGCTCAACAACATTCTCGCAAGCGGCCACGCGGTGCTCAACCTGACGACCAACGTGCGCGTCTTCGCCGGCTGCGTCACCGGCCGCCGCGACTGGCCGACGCTTCCGGCCGAGCGCATCCTCGGCCGGCGGCTTGCCGTCGCGCTCGCGCACGTGGAACTGCGGCTGTTGCGCTGCGACGACGATCCCCAGCGGCCGGTGCTGCACCTCGCGCGCGTCTGGGAGCGCAGCCATGCGCCGTTCCAGGGTTTCAATCGTGCGCAGGCGGCCGTCATCGAAGGGGCGGTGTTGATCAGCCGCCTGCGGCTGCTCCCGGCCGAAAAGATCGATGAAGAGATGGCCTACCTGCAGATCGCCATCGACAAGACCGCAGGGCCGTCGGAGCGCGAAGCATGGAGTTGGCTGCGCGCCGCCGTTGCCCGGTTCCGCGCCCCCGCGTGCGGGGCGGCCGGGACCCCGAGCCTTTCCGCGACAGCAGCGGTAACAAGCGCCGCGGCGGGCGTGGCAGGGGTGCTCGCATGATCCGGCTCCTCGCCAGCGTACGTGACGTAGCCGAAGCCGTCGCCGCCGTCGGCGGCGCGGACTTCATCGACCTTAAGGAGCCTCGTGCCGGCGCGCTCGGTGGTCTGCCGCACGCGCGCGTCCGGGAGGTCGTCGCCGCGCTGAGACATATCCGGCCCGATGTGCCCATCAGCGCGACGATCGGAGACCACCCCGCGGAGGAGCTGGCGCGGATCGATGCATTGGTCGCCGCCGTCGGCAACTGCGGCGTCGACTACGTCAAGGTCGGCGTCGCCGGCGGGAACGCGCAAGCGCAGCACGCGCTCCTCGAGCGACTCGCCGCGGCGGCGCCGGCGGTCGTCCCGGTGTTCATCGCGGACCGGGGGCTCGACTTCGACGTGGTCGAGCAGGCCTGCAGGCTGCCGTTTCCGGCACTGATGGCCGATACGGAAGACAAGCGCGCCGGCAGCCTGTTCGACTGTGTCGCGGTCGCCGATCTCGCGCGCTTCGTCGCGCTCGCGCATCGCGCCGGCAAGCTCGTCGGGCTTTCCGGTGCGCTGCGCGAGGAGCACCTTCCCGACCTCGCCGCCCTCGTACCGGACTTCGCCGGTTTTCGCGGCGCGCTGTGCGAAGGCACACGGGAGGCGAAGCTCGCCCCCGGGAGGCTCGCGCGGTTGCGCGACGCATTGCGAGCCGCGACCCCGATCGGCGGCCGCGAGCCGATGCTCATTGAACCGTCTTAGGCGAGATCACACCACCGTTTCGCCGATCAGCAGTTCCCGCAGCCGCGCGACTTCCGTGCGTTCGAGCAGGTGGATCGGGTAGGGTGCGGCCGCGGCCAGCGTCGGGAAGCGGCGGTCGACGATGCCGTCGGCGGCGAGGGCGCCCCACTCGGCGTCGCTCGGGGTCGTCAGCGGGACCGGGCAGGATTTCACGAGGATCGCGCGCTCCGCATTGAGGCGGTTCGCGAGCCACAGCGCCAGGCTGTCGGACGTGACGTCCCAGGTCGTCAGCTCGTCGGCCTCGCGGCGCAGCAGTTGGAGCGGCATCCACAGTCCGACCCGCCCGCTGCGCACCGCGCGCTCGAGTTCGTGCTCGTCGGCGGCGAGAACCAGATCGGGGCAAAGCCCGTGGAGCATGAACGCGAACTGGCCCATGCCGAGGACAGCCATGTTGTGCGCGGCGACGTCGTCGAACTGCCACACCTGCTGCGCGCGCCGTGCTTCGTCGGTGTAGCCGCCGCCCCCCGGGACAATGACCACGCGCCCGCCACCGAGGTCGTTGAGCTGCCGGAGCCAGTCGGCCAGCAGGCGGTCCTTCGCGAGGCTGCCCCCGATCTTGACTACCCACATCGCGAGCTCCAGCGGTCGAGGAGCAGCGCGACAGCGACGCTTGGCGCGCACGTATCGGACCATCGGGCGGCCTCGCCCGCCGTGGTCGCGTCGAAGCCGGCCACGCGGTGGAAAGGGACGAACGGGCGCCCGGTGCGCGCGGCGAGCTCGCGGGCGAGGAACAGGCCGCAACCGGCGCCGACGACAGGAGCGGCCGTGGGCAGGTCGGCCTCGCGGGCGACGCGGGTGAGGTGCGCGGCGATTTCGGCGAGCAGCGCTTCGCGCCAGTGCCCGGCAAAACCAGTCCACTCGGCGAGTTCGGCATCCCGGGCGTCCATTCCGATCATCCGCGCGAGGCGGCGACAGGAGGCGGCGGCATCCTTGTCGCCCCCGTCGGCTGCCGGATGCTGGTCGTGCTCGGCGTCGAGCTCGCCGGTGAGGCGGAACACGTCGGCGGTGGTCGCGAAGAACTCGTTCATCACGTTGACGCGCCGCGAGCCGAAGGCGATCTGCGGCGCCAGCGCACAGAGCGGCGTGCGCGCGACGCCCAGGTAGACGAGCTCCCCGCTCGCGAGGCGGTCGGCGTCGCTGCGGCCGCGGGGCCGCGGCTCGCCGTCGCGGATCGTGATGAGGTCGGTCGTGGTGCTGCCGATGTCGGCGAGCAGCGCGTCGGGATGCCGGGCCGTGATCTGATGCGCGGTCGCGAGCCAGTTGGCGGATGCGATGTCGCGCCAGCGGCTGGGCGCTTCGGCCTCCGTCAGCCAGCCCGCCGGCCCGGTAAAGAAACGCGTCGCCGGGCCGAGGCGCGTGCCGATCCGCTCGACCAGCGCGGCAACTCCGGCCTCTCGGTCCGGAAACAGGTCGGTCATCTCGGCGGTCATCGTGACGCCATGAAGCGCGCCGTCGAGGTTCGGCCAACGCACGCGTGCGGCGTCGATCGCCGCGTCGAGATGCGCGAGCCCCTGCCACAGCGGCGCCGGCCATTGCGCCACGTCACGGACGCGGCCGCCGAGCGTCAGGCTGGCCTTCACGTGGGCCCCGCCGACGTCCCATCCCAGCACCGGAGTGCGAGGTTGCCGTGACTCAATACTCGACAAGGCCGATAGGCTCCGGTTGATGCGCGCGCAGGATTTCGGCCGCGAGATTGCGACCGAGCGCGGCGGACAGCCCGACGTACGCGCACGTCAGGCGAGGATTCACTTCGATGACGGTCGCCTCGCTGTCGCCGGCAAGATCGCCGGGAACGTCGGCGGCGGCAGGGCGCCAGACCAGATCGACTCCGACGTACCCGGCGAGCCCCGGAATCGCTACTGCGATGCGCTGCGCGAGCGCGGCGAGCGTTTGCCCTGCCGCGCTATGCAGCGGCATGACGGCGACGTCGACCCCGTGGTAGGCGAGAGCGCCGTCCGCACTAATCGCGATGTGTTGCCGGTTGATGCTCAACAGCTCGGCCCGGCGCTCCGAGCACCGCAGCGAAAGGCTCAGCGGAACGCCGTCGATCCACACTTCGGCGGTACTCGCGAGGCCCTGCGCGCGACGTGCGAGCAGATCGTTGCGGGCAGGCGCGAAGTCGGCGTGCAGCCGGATACGTTCGCCGCCGGCCCCGTCGTCGGGCTTGACCACCCACTGTCCGGCGGACCCGGGCTCGGGTCGGCCCGGCGACCAAGCGTGCGGGACGCGGATTCCATGCGCCGCAAGGCGCTCGCGGGTCGCGGTCTTGGATGCGGCGAGGCGGATCGCCGGCAGTGTGCAGCCGACCCAGCGTCCGGGGGCGACGGCGAGAGCGAGGGCGCCAAGCAGTCCATCGCCCTCGGGGGCGACGACCCAGACGCGGTCGTGGCGGCGCGCCTCGCGAGCGAGGAAATCCGCCGCCGGAAGCGGGCGGCCTTCGGCATCGGCGAGGACCGCGCGGACACGTGGGAGGCTCGCCGGAAGCGGCGCGTGCCGTGTCGCGACGCAGGACACGATGACGTCGTCGAGTTGCTGAAGGTCCGCGAGCAGCGCGTCGCGCATCGCCACGCCCTGTGCGAGCAGGCCCGAGTCCGGCGGCGCGGAGGCGCACGTCGCCGCAAGCCCGCCGCCGCTGATACATTCGTACACCAACACTTTTTTCTTCGCGCTCATGCAAGTCATTCCCGTCATGGACCTTCTTGCCGGCCAGGTCGTGCGCGCGGTCCGGGGCGATCGCAGCGCCTACCGGCCGGTGCGTTCCGAACTGTGCGACGGCAGCGAACCGCTCGTCGTGGCGCGCGCGCTGCTCGACCTCACCGCCTCCGAAACCCTCTACATCGCCGACCTCGACGCGCTGAACGGCGGCGCGCTGCAGACCGGCGTCCTCGCCGCGCTGCTGTCGGCGCTGCCGCAGACGACGATCTGGCTCGACGGCGGTTTTCGTGGCGCCCGCGAATTCGCCGCGCTCGCACGAAGCCTCGGCACCGCGGCGCAGCGCGTCACGCCGGTGTTCGGCAGCGAATCCCTCGCCAGCGCCGATGCGGCGCGCGCCTGCTTCATCGACCCGCAACGCGCGATCCTCTCGCTCGACCGGCGCGGCGACCAACTCCTCGATCCCGCCGCGTGCTGGGCTTCCGACGCGTTGTGGCCTGACCGCGTGATCGTCATGACCCTCGAACGTGTCGGCGCCTTCGCCGGCCCCGACCTCGAGACGTTCGCGGCGATCCGCCGCCGCGCGCCGCGGGCTTCACTGATCGGTGCCGGCGGCATCCGGGACGAGGCAGATCTCGCGGCCGCTGCGGCCGCCGGCGCCGACGCGTGGCTCGTGGCCTCGGCGCTCCACGACCGGCGGCTCATCCCGCAGGCATCGTCTCGCTGACCGTTTCGCTGCGCCGCACGCCCGACATCTGCGCCGTCCTTTCGCCCGATTCAATACACGATCCATGCCAGGCGCAGCGTCGGCGCCTGGACGTGCGCCGACGCTCCGGCGCAGTCGCTTCGGCACCGACTGTGCGCAATCGAGAGCACTCTGTAACGGGGCAGTCTGTCACCGCGCCGCCACGTTTCGGGCGACACCGTGACGCTTTCCCGCGCCGGCCCGCGCGTACCGCCTCCGTGACGCGGCACAATCCCGTGTCTTCCGGGCCGCCGCCGCCCAATAGCCGCCCCATGGCACGTGAATCGACGAACGCAAAAAGGGCCGCGATTGCGGCCCTTGCTTCAGTGCTGCGGAACGCCGCGATCCTTACGGCGATGCCCTCACCGTGTCCGTCACACGCAGGTACTTGCATTCGGGGTGGTCGTAGTACTTCGCCCGGTCGCACGCGTCCTTCATGCAGCGGTAGAGGGAGAACTGGGTGCGCGGCCCGCACAGCACCCGCGGATCGTTCGACGCCTTCTCGACGACCTTCTCCGGAGGCGGTGCTTCGTCGGCGACGACGGGAGACTCCGGCGGCGATGCGGGGACCGGTGCGTCCGCGACGGTCGGCGCTTCCGCCGAAGCGGGTTCGGCCGGCGCCGCTTCCCGCGCGGCGGTGCCGGGCGACGGCAACAATCGTTCTGCCGCCGCGCCGGGCGGCCCCGATTCAGGAGCTTGCGCCGGCCGTTCCGACGGGACGGTCGCCGGGGGAGTGAGGACGGGGGCGGGCCGTCCATCCGGTTCCGGGGCGAGTGCGAGGGAGGGCAGTGGCCCCTTCGCGTCGCGGTAGTCCGACCACAACATCCAGCCGCCCGCCCCCAGGACGACGAGCACCGCCACTGCGACAACCACGAACAAGGCGCGGCGCCGGCCGCCCGCTTTCGCTTCGCCCCGCAACTGCGGGGATCGGGCGAAGTCCTCGGGATTCGTGTCGACTCCCGATTGCGACAATTCGCCGAACTCGGCCGGATCGGGGCTTAGGGCGGCCTCCAGCGCCGACAGCCACGCGTCGTCATCGGTGTCGTCGCGGGCCAAGCGCGGAGTTTGTCCAGCAGGCGACACGACTCGGGACTGCGGTTCCCGCGCCGACGGCGTCTGCAATTTCGGTGCGGTTTCCGCGGGCGCGGTCTCCTGACGCTTCCGGGCCTCGATGCATTCGGCCTTCGTGGGATTCGGGGAAACCACGAACGGCGCGGTCTCCTCCCCGGAGGACGTGAGCGGGGGCGACGCGGTGCGCCGCTTCGCTTTCTCGATGGCGGGCGGCACGCCGAGGGATTTGCCGGAGCTCCGGCCGCCGAGCAGGGCACGCCGGAATTCGGCCACGCTCTGGGGCCGCTCCTGGGGTCTGACGTTGAGGGCGCGTTCGATCGCCGAGACGAAGGCGACGCTGTAGTTCAGTTCCGGAAAGCTGCGGCCGATTCGGTCCACCACCTGGAACAGGGGCTCCATCTGGTCGTCCACCGCGCGTACCGTGGAGGCCATCGGGGACTCGCCACTGACGCAGTAGTAGGCGACCGCGGCGAGCGCGTAGAGATCGGTCCATGGCCCCTGCCGCAGCTGTGTCGATTCGGCGTACTGCTCGATCGGCGCAAAGCCGGGGTTGAGGATGACGGTGGCCCCCTCGGTCCGATCGCCGACGATGTGGCGCGCGGCACCCGAATCCAGCAGCACCGCGCGGCCATAAGCTTGCAGCAGGATGTTCTGCGGCGAGATGTTCCGGTGATGGCAGGAGGCCCCATGCAGAACGTCGAGCGCGTCGAGCAGCGGCAACAGCAGGTCGCGCAGCCAGGCTTCGTCCGGCGGGTGAGTCATGGCGCGGCACGCAACCTCGACCGTGACCCCCTCGTAGTAGGGCATCGCCATGTAGGCGGTGCCGTTCGCCTCCCAGAAGCGATACACCCGCACCAAGGCCGGGTGGTCGAATCGCGCGAGCAGGCGAGCCTCGCTGACGAAGGACTCGAGGCCCCGCGCGAAGGTGGCCGCATGCCCCTCGGAACGCAGCGTCACCTCGATTCCCTCGCCCCGGGACGCCAGGGCCGCGGGCAGGTACTCCTTGATCGCGACCTGGCGCTCCAGGCCGTGGTCCATCGCCAGATAGACGATGCCCGATCGCCCCTCGCCCAACACGGACAGAATCTCGTACTCGGCAAACCGGGTACCGGGCGACAAGGCGTCGCGGCTCGGTCCCATCCGGTGGTGCGTCGGCTCCGCAGCGGCGCGGGGACCACTGGAAGGGCGGAATCGGGAAGTAGCGGCTCTGTTCATGGGGCAACCGGCGAGACTGGGTCATCCGAGGCGAACCGCGCAGACGTCGGATTGAGCGTTGTCGCCGCGAATCTATCCGTCGGCGGGAGGCCAAGCGTGCTTGACGCGGTGCAACAAGGGTACGCGGCTTACGTGAGATCGGCGGGGGTTTCTTATTCTTTTTCACAAATTCGGTCCGTACCCGAAAGCTCGTGCACCCACCAAATAACTGGAGGGCATGTAGCGACACGGGAGCCGGCGACGCCTGCCCGGAAAGATCAAGGGGGCCGCGTGGCCAGTGGTGCCAGGTATGTTAAACGCATAGAGCGGATCGAGGAAATTGCGGTAAGCCGGCGAACGAATCTTCGCGCTATGGCCGGGTCGGCGATCGCCATTGTCTCGGTCGTCTGCCGTCGTGCGCCGACGACTCGCCGCTGCCCCGCTTCGCGCCCGCCGAGGACTGCGCGCGGCTCGACGGCGTGACACTGTGTCCCGACGCTGCGCTGCGCGGCCCTCACACACTGTTGAGGCGGGCGACGAGAAGGGCGCGGCGCGCGGGCGGATGACGCGTCGCTGCCCGGTGGCATACGGCTTGCGTTGTGACGGCCATGACTGCCATCTCTGCTACCGACTCCCCGACCGCGCCGACGGGCCAGCCCTGGACCTGTCCGTTCTGCCCGCTGTCGTGCGACAGTCTTCACATCGCCCCGGCAGCGCGTCCGACGCTCGTAGACAGCGACTGTCCGCGCGCGGCGGCCGCGCTCTCGCACTTCGCCGCGTCATCGGCGTCGGCGGTGCCGCGACGTGACGGGCGACCAGCGGACCCGTCCCGCGCGATCGCAGCCGCCGCCGCGATCCTCGCCGCGAGCCGCCAGCCGCTCTTCGGCGGTCTCGCGACCGATGTCGCGGGGATGCGCGCGCTATACCGTCTCGCTGATGCGAGCGGTGCGATCCTCGACCACGCGAACGGCGACGCGCTGATGCATTCGACGCGGGCGCTTCAGGATCGCGGGGTGTTCTACACGACGCTCGCCGAGATCCGCAACCGCGCCGACCTCGTCGTCTGCCTTGGGACGAACGCGGTCGATCATTACCCGGAATTTTTTCGGCGGACCGCCGCCGCGCCCGGCGCCCCCGCGCGACAAGTGGTCCTTGTCGGCGCGGCGGTTGACCGTGCCACCCCGGGGCTCGGCGGCTGCACGATCGAGGAGATCCCGCTCGTCGGCGACATCTTCGACACCGCGGCGCTGCTGGCCGCGCGCATTGCGGGCCGCGGCACCGCGGTGTCCGATCCGGCGCTGGACGCCCTCGTCGCGGGGATGCAGGCGGCGCGCTACACGGTGATCGTGTGGGAGTCCGGCAGCTTGCCGGAGCATGGTTCGCTCGTCGCCGAGACGATTCAGCGCATCGTCAATGCGCTGAACCGCACGACGCGCGCGGCTGCGTTCTGCCTCGGCGGGGGCAACGGCGGCTATACGGCGAACCAGGTCACGACTTGGCTGTCGGGCTTGCCATTGCGGACCGGCGTCCATGCCCGCGGGCTGGCGCACGAGCCGCAGCGCTACGCGGCTGAGCGTCTCGTCGCCGATCGCGCCGTCGATGCGCTGCTGTGGGTGTCGAGCTTCGGGCCCGAGCTCGTGCCGCCCGAGAGCGACCTGCCGCTGGTCGTCCTCGGCCATCCCGACCTGCAGGGCGCGCTCGGCGATCGCATGGACACGGTGTTCATTCCGGTGTCGACGCCGGGCATCGGCTCGCCGGGCCACCTCTTCCGCGCCGACGGCGGCATCGTCGTGCCACTGACGCCGATTTACGCGGACACGCTGCCGACGGTCGCACAGGTCGCCGCCGACCTCGCTCGCGCGCTCGCCGCGCGCCGCAAACCCGAACAAGGAGTCGCGCGATGAGCACGATTCGACTGCGCGGCGGCCGCGTCTACGACCCGGCCAACGGCATCGACGGCGAGATCCGCGACGTCGGCATGCGCGACGGGCGCATCGTCGCGCTGCATCCCGAGGAGCGCGTGGATCGCGACTACGATGTCTCGGGCATGGTTGTGATGGCAGGTGGTATCGACATGCATTCGCACATCGGCGGCGGCAAGGTGAACCTCGCGCGCATGTTGCTGCCCGAAGACCATCGCGCGAATCGGGCGCCGGAGAATCCGCTCGAGCTCGCCTCGAGCGGTTGCTGCACGCCGGGTACGCTCGCGACCGGTTACCGCTACGCCGAGATGGGCTATACCGCGGCGTTCGAGCCGGCGATGGCCGTGTCGAACGCGCGCCACGCGCACATGGAGATGGGCGACACGCCAATCCTCGACCATGGCGCGTACGTGATGCTCGGCAACGACGAGCTGTTCCTGCGGATGCTCGCCGAGCGGCAGGACTTCGAGCGCATCCGCGATTACGTCGGCTGGACGATCAAGGCAACGCGCGCGATGGGCGTGAAGGTCGTCAATCCGGGTGGCATCTCGGCATTCAAGTTCAACCAGCGCAAGCTCGACGTCGACGAGGATCACGCGCACTGGCGCGTGACGCCGCGCGAGGTCGTGCAGGTGCTCGCCCGCGCGGTGCACGAGCTCGGCGTGCCGCAGCCGCTGCATATCCACGCAAGCAACCTCGGCGTCCCGGGCAACATCGAGTCGACGCTCGCGACGATCGCGGCGCTCGACGGGCTGCCCGGGCATCTCACCCACGTGCAGTTCCACAGCTACGGCAACGAAGGCGCGCGCAAGTTTTCGTCGGCGGCACGGCGGCTCGCCGAGACGGTGAAGGCGCATCCGAACGTCAGCATCGACGTCGGCCAGATCATCTTCGGCCAGACGGTGACCGCGTCGGGCGACACGATGCGGCAGCACGCGAACGCCGACCTCGGCAGCCCGCGCAAGTGGATCGGCGCGGACATCGAATGCGACGCAGGCTGCGGCGTCGTGCCGTTCCGCTACCGCGAGCAGAGCTACGTGAACGCGCTGCAGTGGGCGATCGGCCTCGAACTCTTCCTGCTGATGGACGACCCGTGGCGCGTCGTGCTGACGACCGACCACCCGAACGGCGGCCCGTTCACGAGCTACCCGCACCTGATCCGCCTGCTGATGGACAAGTCGTTCCGCGACGAGCAGCTCGCGAAGCTGCACCCGGACGTCGCGGCGACCGCGGAGTTGCGGGAGATCCGGCGCGAGCTGTCGTTGTACGAGATCGCGATCATGACGCGCGCCGCGCCGGCGCGGCTCCTCGGCCTCGTCGATCGCGGGCAGCTCGGTCTCGGCGCGGCGGCGGACATCGCCGTCTATCGGGACGACGCCGATCGCGAAACGATGTTCGCCGCGCCGGAGTACGTGTTCAAGGACGGTGAACTGGTCGCCCGGGGCGGGCGGATCGAGGCGACGCCGGTCGGCGGCACGCACTTCCTCGAGCCGGAGTTCGACCGCGGCATCGAGCGCGAGCTGGCGCGCTACAGCGCCGAGCACCTGTCGACGAGCTGGCGCCACGCGGAGATCGGACGCGACGAACTGTGCTCGTGCGCCAACGGCGGCCGGCTGCTGCCGTGCCGACTTCATGGCCGGGGAGGGTCGAAATGAACGGCAACCCACGCCGCGCGATCGCGGCGCGACTGAAGGCGCCGCTGGTGGAGGCCGGCGGGGGCGGTGCGGGATCCGCGCCGACCGCATCGGTATTCGAAAGAAACGGCGTCGTCGTCGACGACACGTTCGCCGAAGCCTTCCCGATGAAAGCGACGCGCGTCTTGATCACGGCCCACAACGCGACCTGGGCGCGTCATGCGGCGGTGGCGATGACCGGTTTCGCGACGTCCGTGATCGCGTGCGGCTGCGAGGCCGGTATCGAGCGGGCGGTCCCGGCGGACGAGACGCCCGATGGCCGTCCAGGCGTCGCCGTGCTGCTGTTTTCGATGTCGGGCAAGGAGCTCGCGAAACAGCTCGAGCGACGCGTCGGGCAGTGCGTGCTGACCTGCCCGACGACCGCGATCTACGCCGGGCTCGACGACGGCGGCGCAGAGCGGCTCGCGCTCGGCAAGAACCTGCGCTTCTTCGGCGACGGCGGGCAGATCTCCAAGATGATCGATGGCGCCCGCTATTGGCGCGTGCCGGTGATGGACGGCGAGTTCGTCGCCGAGGAGACGACGCCGGTCGTGAAGGCGGTCGGGGGCGGCAACCTGCTGATCCTCGCGCGCGACACCGAAGCCGCGCTCGGCGCCGCCGAAGCGGCGGTCGCGGCGATGTGCGAACTGCGCGGGGTGATCATGCCGTTTCCCGGCGGGGTCGTGCGCTCGGGCTCGAAGATCGGCAGCAAATATGCGTCGCTGCCCGCGTCGACCAACGATGCGTTTTGCCCGTCGCTCGCGCCGCTGGCGAAGAAGACCGAACTGACCGCCGACATCGGCTGCGTGATGGAAGTCGTCATCGACGGGCTGGCCGCCGACGACGTCGCCGCAGCGATGCGGGTCGGCATGGAGGCGATCCTCGCGCGCGGCGCGGCGGCCGGCGTGCGGCGCATTTCCGCCGGCAATTACGGCGGCAAGCTCGGCCCGTTTCTCTACCCTCTGCACAAGCTGCTCCGCGGGGAGGGCGTATGACGACGCACAACAACTCAGGTGCCGCCTCGTTCCGGCTGCGGTTGCGCACGCAGCCGACGCTGCGCCTCGAACTCGCCGGGCTGACGCCGCTCGCGGTCGCCGGCCAGAGCGCCGTCGAACTCGCGCGACGGCCGCTGTGGCACGGCAACGAGGCCGTGCCGCTAGGTGAATGGTTCGACGTCGAACCGATTCCCGGCGACGACGCGACACTCGTTTTCGAGGGCGATGTGTCGCGCTGCGACGGCATTGGCCGGGACCTCGACGGCGGGCGCATCCGGGTCGAGGGCGACGCCGGCGACTACGTCGGCGCCGGCATGCGGGATGGCGAGATCGTTGTCGCCGGCGGCGCCGGCATGCTTGCCGCGTGCGAGATGGCCGGCGGCAAGCTGGAAGTCGGGGGCAACGTCGGCGACTACGCCGCGAGCGCGCTGCCCGGCGACATGGACGGCATGCGCGGCGGGCTTTTGATCGTCCGCGGCGACGCCGGCGCACGCTTTGGCGACCGTATGCGCCGCGGCACCGCGCTGGTGTTCGGCGCCACAGGCGATTTCCTCGCGTCGCGGATGGTCGCCGGCACGATCGCCGTCGCCGGCGAAGTCGGCGCGCATTGCGGCTATGGCATGCGCCGCGGAACGCTGGTCTTCGCCGGTGCGCAGCCGGAGCCGCCGCGGAGTTTCGTGGCAACGCCGCACGACATCGGCGTGATTTGGGTGCTGCTCGTGCGCAGCCTCGCGAAGCACGGCGGGCCGTTCGCCGGGCTCGCGGTCAGCCGCCCGCGCCGACTCGTCGGCGACCTGGCCGCGGACGGCAAGGGGGAATGGCTGCTGCCTGGCTGATTTTCCGACTGCCGCGGCCTGCCGCACGGTTCACTCCATCGAATCCTGAAAGGAGCATTCCCATGAACAGCGACTACGTTTTTCACGCTGGCGAAGCGACGGTGTTCGCCGCCGAAGGGCAATACACCGACGCGATGCCCGAAATCCTGATCGGTCGCACCGAGGGCCCGGTCGGACAGGCCTTCGCGAACATGATGGCGCAAAGCAAGGGTCACACCGCAATGTTCGCGATCCGCGCCTGCAACCAGATGATCCGGCCGGCGACGATCCTCGTGCCGAAGGTCACGTTGCGCGACAGCGCGAACATCGAGCTGTTCGGCGGCGTGGTGCAGTCCGCGACCGCCGACGCGGTCGTCGACTGCCTGATCGAAGGCGTCATCCCGAGAGAGCATGCGAACGATCTGTGCATCATCAGCCTCGTCTGGATCGACCCGCGCTGCGCCACGCACGCCGAGCTCGACAAGAAGGACATGTACCGCACGAATTACGAGGCGACGAAGCTGGCGATCCGTCGCGCGCTCGCGAACGAGCCGAGCGTCGATGAGCTGATCGCGAACCGCCACCGCATCCGCCACGACATGGACGACTGGAGCTGACGCCAGCGGCTCGCCCGCCCGGCGACTGCCGTTCGGGCTGAGCGTCGAGGCCCTGGCAGTGCTTCCACAAGCCCGTCCGAGCTTTGCCGAAGAGATCCTGGCGAACGGAGGTATTCACCGGCGCGGCGGCAGCCGGAGGCGGTTCGGGCCGCGTTCGTAGAGGTCCCTGGCAGCGCCCTTCGTCAGGCGAAGGGCGCACGGCGGTGAATCATTCCCTCGCAGGAGGAATTCGAATGCCCTGTTTTGCGCTGCTCGATGACTGCAATGCCACGGCGACACACCCGACGAGCCGGCTCTACACCGGCTTCGTCGCCGAGCACCGCTGCATCGACCCCAAGCGGCTCGACGCCGTCTGGCGGGGGGTCGAGCGCGATCTCGCGGTCGGCCGCCATGCTGTCGTGCTCGCCGACTATGAATGGGGCGTGCGCCTCAATGGCCTCGCCACGAGAGCGCCCGACGAAGGCGGGGCGTTGCGCGTGCTGATCTTCGAGCGGCTCGCGCAGCTCGCGGCCGACGAGGTCGAAGACTGGCTGCTCGCGCAGGACGCAGACGACCGCGCGGGCTACCCGTACGACGGCGAGCACCGCGCGCCTGCGGCTATCCTCGCGCCGCGCGCGAGCGTCGACCGCGCGGCGTTCGATGCGGCGATCGCGCGCATCCATCATGTGATCGGCGAAGGGGAGACCTACCAGGTCAATTACACCTACCGCCTCGACTTCGACGTATTCGGTTCTGCGGTGTCGCTGTACCGCCAACTGCGTGAGCGCCAGCCGGTTGCGTACGGCGCGTTCATCGCGCTGCCGCCCGGCCCCGGCCCGAGCCACGTGCTGTCGTGCTCGCCCGAGCTCTTCCTGCGTCACGACGCCGGCCGCGTCGTCACGCGGCCGATGAAGGGCACGTCGCGACGTTCGCCCGTCGTCGAAGGCGACAGCGAGCTTGCGCGCCTGCTCGCGGAGGACGAGAAGAACCGCGCCGAAAACCTGATGATCGTGGATCTGTTACGGAACGACCTCGGCCGCATCGCGACGGTCGGAAGCGTGCGCGTGCCGGCGCTGTTCTCGATCGAACCCTATGCGACGGTGTTCCAGATGACCTCGACCGTCGAGGCGGAACTCCCCGACGACGTCGACTTTCCGGCGATCCTGCGCGCGCTCTTCCCGTGCGGCTCGATCACCGGCGCGCCGAAGCGCCGCACGATGCAGCTGATCGGCGAGCTCGAGAGCACGCCGCGCGGTCTCTACACGGGCTGCATCGGCTGGATCGACGCGCCGCGTCCCGAGCGCGCAAAGGCAGCATGCGGCGACTTCTGCCTGTCGGTCGCGATCCGCACGCTGACGCTCGACGGCGCCACCGCCGGCACCCTGCGGCGCGGGCGAATGGGCGTCGGCGCAGGGATCGTCAGCGACAGCACGGCGGCTGAGGAATTCGCGGAGTGCGCGTTGAAGGCGCGCTTCCTGACCGGCCTCGCGAGCGAAGGCGTGGTCGAGCCGGGCCCGGGCGCGGCGCCCGCCCGCACGTTCCCGGGGCGTCGCGATGACGAAAGGATGTCCGAAACAACGATGGCGGGCGGCTCGTGAGCGGACGCCGTCTCGCCCTCTTCGATCTCGATCTGACGCTCATCCCGTACGACAGCGGGATGGCGTGGCTGCGCTTCCTGATCGCGCGCGGCGTGCTGGAAGCGGACGTGGCCGAGCATTACCTGCAAGGCTGTCGCGCGTACCTGCGCGGTGCGTTGTCGGTGCGGGCGCTGCACCGCGTCGCGATGACACCGCTCGCGCGCTTTCCGCGCGAGCAGCTCGACGCGCTGCGGAACGATTTCGCCGCCGGCCTCGCCGACGAGATCCCCGTCTGCGCCCGCGCGCTGGTGGCATCGCACCGCGCGAAAGGGGCGCAGTGCGCGCTGGTGACGACGACGAACGATTTCGTCGCGGCGCCGTTCGCCCGCGAGCTCGACGTCGACCACCTGCTCGCGAGCCGCGCCGAGGTGTGCGACAACCGATTTACCGGTGAGATCGCGGGCGAGCTCTGTCATGGCGTGACGAAGATCGCCCGCGTCGAAGCGTGGCTTGCGGAGCAGGGACTCGCGTGGGACGCGTTTGTGCACACGACGTTCTACTCGGATTCGATCAGCGATCTGCCGCTGCTGACCCGGGTTGCCGAGGCCGTCGCGGTGCGCCCGGACCCCGCGCTGCGCCACGAGGCGCAAGTCCGGGGCTGGCGGATCGTCGAGGATCTCGACGATGCGAGCTGATGCAAGGGGGCAACGGCAGCGTCACGTGCTGCAGCGACACGGCCGGCCCGCCCCGTCCGCCGCGCGCGAAGAGGCCCGCGCGCGAGCGAGGCTCGCAGCGACATTCAGGAACGAAGTCGGCAAGCCACGGGCACCGGGACGCGCCCGATGAACGCCGTCCTTAACTTGGCGCTGCGCCGCTGGCAGCTCGATGACGCAGAGGCGCCGGGGTGCCGGATGCTGGAGCGCCTCGCCCAACGCGATGGCACGCCGCTCTACGTTCATTCCCGGCCGCTCATCGAAGCGCGGGTCGCCGCGCTGCGCGCCGAACTTCCCGACGGTCTCGCGCTGCTGTACGCGGTCAAGGCCAACCCCGATCCCGCCGTCGTGGGCTGCGTCGTGCCGATCGTCGACGGCTGCGACGTCACGTCCGCGACTGAAATCGCCGTCGCGCTGCAGGCAGGCGCCGAGGGTCATGCGCTCAGTCTCGCCGGCCCTGGCAAATCGGATGCCGAACTCGCGGCGGCAGTCGCGGCGAACGCGCTGGTCGTCGTCGAGTCGCCGGGCGAGGCACGCCGCCTCGCGGCTTTCGCGGCAAGCGGCGTTCGCCCGCGCGTCGCGCTGCGGATCAATCCGCCGTTCACCCTCGCGGCTGATGCGCGGATGGGCGGCGGGTCGCGGCGGTTCGGCGTCGACAGCGAACAGGCCCCGCAAGTGCTCGCCGAGATCGGGCGATTGCCGCTGGCGTTCGAAGGCTTCCACGTCTTCGCCGGCTCCGGCTGCCTCGATGCGCGTGCGATCGCCAAGGCGCAGCAGGCGACGCTGGAACTCGCGTGCGAGCTCGCAGCGTTCGCACCCGCGACGGTGCGCGTGCTCAACCTCGGCGGCGGTTTCGGCGTTCCGTGCTTCGAGGGGGACGAACCGCTCGCGCTGGCGACTCTGGGCGCCTCACTGCGCGCGCTTGCGGCCGACGCCGTGCGACGGCTGCCCGGCGTGCGCCTCGCACTCGAACTCGGGCGCTACCTCGTCGCCGAGGCTGGTCTGTACCTGACCCGCGTCCTCGACCGCAAGGAATCCCGCGGCCGCGTATTCCTAATCGTCGACGGCGGGGCGAATCACCATTGGCATGCGACCGGCGCGCTCGAAGGGCGGCGCCACCTGCACTTCCCGCTCACGGTCGTCGGCGGCGAAGGGCGCGCGGTCGAGCGGGTGACGCTGTGCGGGCCGCTGTGCGCGCCGCACGACACCTGGGCGGAGGACATCGCGCTGCCGGCGGCTGTTCCGGGCGACCTCGTCGCCGTGTTCCAGTCCGGCGCCTATGGCGCGAGCGCGAGCCCGCAGGCCTTTCTCGGCAAACCCCCTGCGGTCGAACGGCTCGTCGAATGGCCAGCGCGTCAGCCGGCTGACGCGCGCATCGAAACGTCCCCCCACCGGCGGCAGGAGACCGAACATGCTTGAAGAGCGCAACCCCGACGACGCCTGGGCGCCGACCCCTTTTAACGACGTGGCGCGCGAGTTGCCGACGCCCAGGACAGTCAGGACGCCGAAAGGGGCGAAACCGGCTGCGACGCGACGCAAGTCTGCTGCCACCGCGGACCGCCCCACGCGCAGGGAGGCCGAGGCGGCGGTGCGAACGCTGCTGCGCTGGGCGGGGGACGATCCCGGACGGGAAGGCCTGCGCGACACGCCCGCCCGGGTCGCGCGCGCGTTCGAGGAGTTCTTCGCCGGCTACGCGATCGACCCGGCCGCGCTGCTCGCGCGCACCTTCGAGGAGGTCGAGGGCTACGACGAAATGATCGTGCTGCGGGACGTGCGCGTCGAGAGCTACTGCGAACATCACATGGTGCCCATCATCGGTCGCGCTCACGTCGCATACTTGCCGCGTCGGCGCGTCGTCGGCATCTCGAAACTCGCGCGGCTCGTCGACGCCTACGCAAAACGCCTGCAGATCCAGGAGAAGCTGACGGTGCAGATCGCGGACACGCTGCAGGACGTGCTGCAGCCGAAAGGCGTCGCGGTCGTCATCGAAGCGACCCACCAATGCATGACGACGCGCGGTGTGCACAAGCCTGGCGTTGCGATGATCACCAGCCGCATGCTCGGCGCGTTCCGCGACGATGCCAACACGCGACGCGAGTTTTTCGCGCTGGTCGGCGGCAACGGCTCGCACACGTCGAGCGGTGACTGAGCGCCGCGCCGTCGCAGCACAGGGCGGGCCGCGCGAAATGCTTTTCGAGCGCGAACGCGACGCGGACTCAGGCGGCCAGCGCCCGCAGCCGCTCGGCGCCTTCCTCCTGGAAATAATCGAGCAGCGCGACGAGCGCGGGGGTCGGCGGACGGCCCTCATGCACCAGCACGTTCCACACGCGCATGACCGGCGTGCCGACCACATTGAGCCGCACCAGTCGCCCGGCGGAGAGTTCCATCGCGAAGGCCTGGTGCGAAAGGAACGCGATCCCCATGCCCGCCATCGCCGCCTGCTTGAGCGTCTCGTTGCTGCCCATCTCGTCGGCACGCACGGCCTTGACGCTGTGCGCGCGCAGGAAGCGTTCGAGGTGCGCGCGCGTGCCCGAGCCCTGTTCGCGCAGCAGCAGGCGCTCGCCGGCGAGTGCGCTCGGCGGGATCCGTTCGCGCTCCGCCAGCGGATGATCGGGCGCCGTGACGAAGGACAGCGGATGCGGCGCGAACGGAATGCGACGCAGCGGCAGGCCGCTCGGCGGCTCGCCGGTGATCGCGATGTCGGCGCGTTGCTCGCGCAGCATCTTGTGGACGACTTCGCGATTGCCCACGGTCAGGCGAAAGCTGACGTCGGGGTAACGGCGCCCGAATTCCGCGAGCAGGTATGGCACGAAATATTCGGACGTCGTGATCGCCGCGACCTCGATCGTGCCGGCCGGCACGTCGCGTTGCGCCTTCAGCTGCAGCTCGGCGTATTCGAGCGCGTCGAGGGCGAGCCGCGCCTGGCGCACCAGGATCGCGCCGGCCGACGTGAGGTGGATCTGCCGGCGGCCGTCGACGAGCACTTCACCGACGATTTCCTCGAGTTCCTTCAACTGCATCGACACCGCGGGCTGCGTGATGTGCAGCAGGTGGGCCGCCGCGGTGAAGCTGCCCGAATCGGCGACGGCGACCAGTGCGCGCAGCTGGCGGAGGGTCAGGCGTTGGGCAAGCCGCATCACGAATCCTTATCTCAATATCGTCATAGATTCGATTGGAGCTTATTCAGATAAATCCTTAATGTCTATTCCACGGACAACGGAATCCGGACCGAAGAGGAGAACAGGACATGGGCGCACCGGAAGCTGCGGAAAAGATCATCGACCCGAAGAAGCGCTATCGCGCGGGCGTGTTGAAGTATGCGCAGATGGGTTACTGGGACGGCGACTACGAACCGAAGGAGACCGACGTGCTCGCGGTGTTCCGCGTGACCCCGCAGGACGGCGTCGACCCGATCGAGGCGGCGGCGGCGGTCGCCGGCGAATCCTCGACCGCGACCTGGACGGTCGTGTGGACCGACCGCCTGACGGCGTGCGACCGCTACCGCGCGAAGGCGTACCGCGTCGATCCGGTGCCTGGGCAGCCGGGCCAGTACTTCTGCCACGTCGCGTACGAACTCGACCTGTTCGAGGAAGGCTCGATCACGAACCTCACGGCGTCGATCATCGGCAACGTGTTCAGCTTCAAGCCGATCAAGGCCGCACGCCTCGAAGACATGCGCCTGCCGGTCGCGTACGTGAAGACTTTCCGCGGCCCGCCGACCGGCATCGTCGTCGAGCGCGAGCGCCTGAACTGCTTCGGCCGCCCGCTGCTCGGTGCGACGATCAAGCCGAAGCTCGGCCTGTCGGGCAAGAACTACGGCCGTGTCGTCTTTGAGGCGCTCCGCGGCGGCCTGGACTTCACGAAGGACGACGAGAACATCAACTCGCAGCCGTTCATGCACTGGCGCGACCGCTTCCTGTACTGCATGGAAGGCGTCAGCCACGCGGCGGCCGACACCGGCGAGGTCAAGGGGCATTACCTCAACGTCACGGCCGGCACGATGGAGGAGATGTATGCCCGCGCCGAGTTCGCCAAGTCGCTCGGTTCGACGATCGTCATGGTCGACCTGATCATCGGCTGGACCGCGATCCAGTCGATGAGCAACTGGTGCCGTGCGAACGACATGATCCTGCACATGCACCGCGCCGGCCACGGCACCTACACCCGGCAGAAGAACCACGGCATTTCGTTCCGCGTGATCGCGAAGTGGCTGCGGCTGGCCGGCGTCGATCACCTGCACGCCGGCACCGCGGTCGGCAAGCTCGAAGGCGACCCGATGACGGTGCAGGGCTACTACAACGTGTGCCGCGAGATGAAGAACGCGATCGATCTGCCGCGCGGCCTGTTCTTCGAGCAGGACTGGGCGAGCATCCGCCGCGTGATGCCGGTCGCGTCCGGCGGCATCCATGCCGGACAGATGCATCAGCTGCTCGACCTCTTCGGCGACGACGTCGTGCTGCAGTTCGGCGGCGGCACGATCGGCCACCCGATGGGCATCCAGGCCGGCGCCACCGCGAACCGGGTCGCGCTCGAATCGATGGTGCTCGCGCGCAACGAAGGCCGCGACATCCTCGCCGAAGGCCCCGAGATCCTGAAAACCGCGGCCCGCTCGTGCGCGCCGCTGCGCGCCGCGCTCGATACCTGGGGCGAGGTCACCTTCGAATACACGTCGACCGACACGTCGGACTTCGTGCCGACGGCGAGCGTCGCCTGACCCCCCGACCCCGACCGAGGAGAGACCAACATGAGAATCACCCAAGGCGCCTTTTCCTTCCTGCCCGACCTCACCGACGCGCAGATTTCCGCGCAGATCGACTACTGCCTGCGCCAGGGCTGGGCGGTCAGCATCGAGTACACCGACGATCCGCATCCGCGCAACACCTACTGGTCGATGTGGGGCCACCCGATGTTCGACCTCGCTGACGCTGCCGGAGTCATGGGCGAGCTGGCCGAATGCCGCGCGGTGCACCGCGGCTGCTACATCCGCATCAACGCGTTCGATTCGACGCACGGCTGGGAGACGGTGCGCATGTCGTTCATCGTCGATCGGCCGGCGGACGAGCCCGGATTCCGGTTGATCCGTCAGGAAGGCGAAGGTCGCGTCGTGCGGTACACGCTCGAGAGCTACGCCGTCGCCCGTGCCCCCGAGGGCGTCCGCTACCCCGGCTGAAGTCCGCGCCGTCCGCCGCCCGTTGCGTGCGGGCGGCACCTACTGGTCGCGAAGGAGGATTCGAAGATGAACGCTGTCGAGCAGCAGGCTCCGGGCCTGCCGGAAAACGCCGTCGCGACGGTGGACCTCGCCGCGGAGTACCGCGACGCCGGTGTCGCCGAGGTGCTCGACAGTCTCGAGCGCGAACTGGTGGGCCTGTCGCCGGTGAAGCGCCGCGTCCGCGAGATCGCCGCGTTGCTGCTCGTCGATCGCGCGCGCCGCAAGATCGGGCTTGCGACCGAGCCGCCGTCGCTGCACATGAGCTTCACCGGCAACCCGGGCACCGGCAAGACCACCGTCGCGATGCGCATGGCCGAGATCCTGCTGCGGCTCGGCTATGTGCGCCGCGGCCACGTCGTCGCGGTCACCCGCGACGACCTCGTCGGGCAGTTCATCGGCCACACCGCGCCGAAGACGAAGGACGTGCTCAAGCGCGCGATGGGCGGGGTGCTGTTCATCGACGAGGCCTACTACCTGTTCCGCCCGGAGAACGAAAAGGACTACGGCCAGGAGGCGATCGAGATCCTGCTGCAGGTCATGGAGAACCAGCGCGACGACCTGGTCGTGATCCTCGCGGGCTACGCCGACCGCATGGAGCGCTTTTTCGAATCGAACCCGGGGCTGAAGTCGCGCGTCGCACACCACATCGATTTCCCGGACTACTCGAACGGCGAACTCGGCGAAATCGCCGCGACGATGCTGGGGCAGTGGAACTACCGGCTCGATGCCGCGGGCCGCGGGGCGTTCGACGAATACATCGCGTTGCGCCGCGCCCGCCCGCACTTTGCGAACGCCCGCAGCGTACGCAACGCGCTCGACCGCATGCGCATGCGCCAGGCGCTGCGGCTCTTCGAATCCGGAGCGACGGTCGACGCGGCTGCCCTCACGACCCTGACCGAAGCCGACGTCCGCAGCAGCCGCCATTTTCTGCCGGCATCGCCCTGACCCCGGGCGGGTGAGCCCCGAAGCCGTCCCATCCGCCTGTGTCCGGCCGGAAGTGCGCCGGATGCGCGGCCCGGAGATGCGCCGAATGCATCCGGACCGGAGATCAGCGGATAACGCTTCTGTGCTCTGCCCTGCGAGTTGAACGCCGACGCCGTCCGAACCGATTTTTGACCTCTGCGGAGCCGCAGCCATGTTCGACATTGAACGCACGACGCTCACCGAATACCTGATCGCACAACGGCGCAGCCACCCTGGGGCGACCGGCGAATTCAACGCGCTGATCCTGCAGGTCGCGCAAGCCTGCAAGGCGATCTCGCGCGCCGTCGCGCAGGGCGCGCTCGCCGGCGTGCTCGGCTCGCTCGACACCGAGAACGTGCAGGGCGAGACGCAGAAGACGCTCGACGTGCTCGCCGACCGCATCTTCCTGCGCGCGACGCACTGGGGCGGCGAGCTCGCGGGCATGGTGTCGGAAGAGAACGACGCGCCGATCGCGCTGCCCCCGGGGGGCACGCGCGGCAAATACCTGCTGGTGTTCGATCCGCTCGACGGTTCGTCGAACATCGACGTAAACGTGTCGGTCGGCTCGATCTTTTCGATCCTGCGCGCGCCGACGCCGGGCGAAGACGCGCGGGCCGTGGACTTCCTGCAGCCGGGCACGCGCCAGGTCGCCGCCGGCTACGCGATCTACGGGCCCTCGACGATGCTCGTGCTGACGGTCGGCGACGGCGTCGCCGGCTTCACGTTCGACCCGGCGCTCGGCGACTTCTTCCTGACCCACCCGGCGCTGCGGATTCCCGAGACCACGCGCGAGTTCGCGATCAACGCGTCGAACACGCGCTTCTGGGAGCCGCCGGTGCGCCGCTACGTCGACGAGTGCCTCGCGGGCCGCAGCGGTCCGCGCGACGCCGACTTCAACATGCGCTGGATCGCGTCGCTGGTCGCCGAGACGCACCGCATCCTGATGCGCGGCGGGGTGTTCCTGTACCCGCGCGACCGCAAGGATCCGGCCAAACCGGGCCGGCTGCGCCTGCTCTATGAGTGCAACCCGATCGGGATGATCGTCGAACAGGCGGGCGGCCGCGCGTCGACCGGCGAACGGCGCGTGCTCGATGTCGTCCCCGAGAGCCTGCATCAGCGCATCGGCTTCGTTTTCGGGTCGCGCGACGAGGTTGAGCGGATCGAGCGTTATCACGCCGAACCGGTCCCGCCGCGCGACGAGGACAGCGACTTGCCGCTATTCCACGCGCGCAGCCTGTTCCGGCAGCACTGATTTCTCATCGCCACAGGGGGACGCCATGTCCGAACGCCATCCCATCGTCGCCATCACCGGCTCGTCCGGCGCCGGCACCAGCACCGTCCAGCGCACCTTCGAGGAGATCTTCCGGCGCGAGAAGGTCAGCGCCGCGATCGTGGAGGGCGACAGCTTCCACGCCTTCGACCGCCTGGAAATGCGCAAGCGCCTCGCCGAGCTCGAAGGCGTGCCGAACAACCACTTCAGCCACTTCGGCGCGGAAGCGAACCTTTTCGCCGAGCTCGAACAGCTGTTCCGCAGCTACGCCGAATCGGGCCGCGGCCTGCGGCGCAAGTACCTGCACAGCGCCGAGGAGGCCGAACCCTACGGCCAGCCGGCCGGCACCTTCACCGCGTGGGAAGAGATTCCCGCCGGCAGCGACCTGCTGTTCTACGAGGGCCTGCACGGCGCGACCGTCACCGACAAGGTCGACGTTGCACGATTCCCGGATCTCCTGATCGGCGTCGTGCCGGTGATCAACCTCGAATGGATCCAGAAGCTGCACCGCGACAAGAACATGCGCGGCTACTCGACCGAGGCGGTCACCGACACGATCCTGCGCCGCATGCACGACTACGTGCATTACATCGTCCCGCAGTTCGCGCGCACGCACGTCAATTTCCAGCGTGTGCCGATGGTGGATACGTCGAACCCGTTCATTGCGCGCGCGGTGCCGACGGCCGACGAGAGCATGGTCGTGATCCGTTTCGCCGATCCCAAGGGCATCGACTTCCCGTATCTGCAGAACATGATCCACGGCAGCTTCATGAGCCGCGCGAACACCATCGTCGTCCCCGGCGGAAAGATGGAACTGGCGATGCAGCTGATCTTCACTCCCTTCATCTGGCGCCTGATGGAACGGCGCAAAAAGGTGCTCTGAAATGAACAAGCCGATTGAAACCTCGATGCTCGAAACCAGGACCCTCGAGTCCGCGCTGCTAGACGTGAAGTGCGCGAACGCGCTGCGCTTTCTCGCGATCGACGCCGTCGAACAGGCGAACTCCGGTCACCCCGGCATGCCGCTGGGCATGGCCGAGATCGCCGTCGCGTTATGGACGCGCCACCTGCGGCACGACCCCGCCGACCCGCAGTGGCCGGACCGCGACCGCTTCGTGCTGTCGAACGGTCACGGCTCGATGCTGCTCTATGCGCTGCTGCATCTGACCGGCTACGACCTGCCGATCGATGAGCTGAAGCGCTTCCGCCAGCTGCATGCGAAGACGCCCGGCCACCCGGAGCACGGCCTCACGCCGGGCGTCGAGACCACGACCGGGCCGCTCGGGCAGGGGCTCACCAACGCGGTCGGCGTGGCGCTCGCCGAGAAGCTGCTGGCGAGCGAATTCAATCGCCCGGGGCACGACCTCGTCGACCACCGCACCTGGGTGTTCCTCGGCGACGGGTGCCTGATGGAAGGCGTGAGCCACGAGGCGGCGTCGTTCGCCGGCGTGCAGCGGCTGTCGAAGCTGGTCGCCTTCTGGGACGACAACCGCATTTCGATCGACGGCGACGTCGGCGGCTGGTTCGGCGACGACACGCCGGCGCGCTTTCGGGCGTATGGCTGGAACGTCGTCGAACACGTCGACGGCCACGACGTCGAGGCGGTCGACGGCGGGATCCGCGAGGCGCTCGCGAACATCGGCAAGGACGCCGGCCCGACCCTGATCTGCTGCCGCACCACGATCGGTCGCGGCAGTCCCGCGCGCGCGGGTACCGCGGCCGCGCATGGCGCGCCGCTCGGCAAGGACGAGATCGCCGCCACGCGTGCCGCGCTCGACTGGCCGCATCCGCCGTTCGAAGTTCCGGCCGAGGTGCGCGCCGCGTTCGACGCGCGTGCGGCGGGCGCTGTATCGCGTGCGAAATGGAGCGAGCGGCTCGCCGCCTACCGTGCGCAGTGGCCGGAGGTCGCAGCGGAGTTCGCGCGGCGCGTCGAAGGCGATCTGCCCGCCGACTTTCCGGCGCTCGCGGAGGCCATGCTGCAAGGCGTGCAGAGCGAAGGTCCGGAGGTCGCCACGCGCAAGGCGAGCCAGCAGGCGATCGCGCGGCTCGCTCGTGCGCTGCCGGAGCTGCTTGGCGGCTCGGCCGACCTCACGCACTCCAACCTGACCGACTGGCCGGGCTGCGGGGCAGTCCGTGCCGACGCGCCGGGGCGCCACATCAACTGGGGCGTGCGTGAATTCGGCATGGCCGCCGCGCTCAACGGCATCGCGCTGCATGGCGGATTCCTGCCGTTCGGGGCCACTTTCCTCGTGTTCTCGGACTACGCGCGCAACGCCATCCGGATGAGTGCGCTGATGAAGCAGCGGGTGATTCACGTGATGACGCACGACTCCATCGGCCTCGGCGAGGACGGCCCGACGCACCAGCCGGTCGAGCACCTGCCGTCGCTGCGCCTAATTCCGCACCTCGACGTCTGGCGCCCGTGCGACGCGGCCGAGACGCAGGCGGCGTGGAATGCAGGCGTGCAGCGCAGGGATGGGCCGAGCCTCCTCGCGTTGTCGCGCCAGAACTTGCCGAACCAGGCGCGCAGCGGCGAGCAGCTCGCGGCGATCGCGCGTGGCGGCTACGTGCTCGCCGACGCGGCGGTCGGCGCGGCCGGCAGACCCGCGGTCGTGCTGATCGCGACCGGCTCCGAAGTCCCGCTCGCGATGGCAGCGCGCGAGCGCCTGGCTGCCGACGGGATCGGCGCGCGCGTCGTGTCGATGCCCTGCACGAGTCGCTTCGATGCGCAGGACAGGAGTTGGCGGGCCGCCGTCCTGCCGCCCGGGATTCCGCGCGTCGCGGTCGAAGCCGCGCGCTCGGACGGCTGGTGGAAATACGTCAGCGGCGCGGATTGCACGCGCGGCGACGTCGTCGGCATCGATCGCTTCGGCGAATCGGCCCCGGCCGGCGAACTCGCGGCCCTTTTCGGGCTGACGCCCGAGCGGGTTGCCGACGCGGCGCGGCGCCTGATCGGGGGCTAAATCGGTGTTGGGCGGAAAACGAGGCCGCCGCCGGACCCGCAATCGGCGTAGGGCGGAAGAGCGAAGCGCCTTCCGCCGAATGTCGGATGCCGGCCGGGTCGATGCCGCCGACAACGCCTTCGGCTCATTCGCCCAGCGCCGCGCGCCGGCTCGTGTTGGCACTTGACTGAGGAATTCGTTTCACCATCGAGGAGACTCCAGTGACTATCCGGGTTGCAATCAACGGCTACGGCCGCATCGGGCGCAATGTGCTGCGCGCCCACTACGAAGGCGGGCGGCGACACCCGGTCCGCATCGTCGCGGTCAACGCCCCGCGCGGCAGCGCCGAAGCCAACGCGCACCTGACGCGTTACGACAGCGTGCAGGGCGCGTTCCCGCATCCGATCGCGGTCGACGGCGCGGACTGGGTCGTCGGCGACGACCGCATCCGCGTCGTGGCCGAGCGCGACCCGTCGCGGCTGCCGTGGCGTGAGCTCGGCGTCGACGTCGTGCTCGAATGCACGGGCCGCTTCCGGTCGAAGGAGGGCGCCGCGCCGCATCTGGACGCGGGCGCCGGCAAGGTGCTGATCTCCGCGCCCGGCGAGGACGTCGACGCGACCGTCGTCTACGGCGTCAATCACCGCGCGCTGCGTCGCGATCATCGCGTCGTGTCGAACGCGAGCTGCACGACGAACTGCCTCGCG
This sequence comes from Aromatoleum sp., assembly GCF_036675785.1. Classification (NCBI taxonomy): domain Bacteria; kingdom Pseudomonadati; phylum Pseudomonadota; class Betaproteobacteria; order Rhodocyclales; family Rhodocyclaceae; genus Aromatoleum; species Aromatoleum sp. The sequence continues at coordinate 58,844 of NZ_JAKFEF010000062.1, read as the reverse complement.
CCGATCGTGTCCGCGCTGCACCGGCCGCTCGGCATCGTGCGCGGGAAGATGACGACGGTGCATTCCTACACCAACGACCAGGTCCTGCTCGACGTCTTTCACGAGGACCCGCGCCGGGCGCGCAGCGCGACGCAGTCGATGATCCCGACGAAGACCGGGGCCGCCGCCGCGGTCGGCCTCGTGCTGCCCGAACTCGCCGGCCGGCTCGACGGCTACGCGATCCGCGTGCCGACGCCCAACGTCTCCTTCACGGACTTCACGTTCATTGCCTCACGCGCGACGACGAAGGACGAGGTGAACGACCTCGTCTGCGAAGCCGCGCACGGCGCGCTGAAGGGCGTCCTCGCGGTGAACGACCTGCCGCTGGTGTCGTGCGATTTCCGCCACAACCCGCACTCGAGCATCTTCGACGCGACCCTCACCCGGGCCGATCACGAGCTCGTCACGGTGACCGCGTGGTACGACAACGAATGGGGGTTTTCGAACCGCATGCTCGATACCGCCGTCGCGATGATGGAGGCCGACTGACATGTCCGATCGATTTCTGCGTCTCGATGACGTGCCGCTAACCGGCCGTCGCGTGTTCATCCGCGCGGACTTCAACGTCCCGTTGACCGAGGACGGCCAGGTCGCCGACGACACCCGAATCCGCGCGACGCTTCCCGGCATTCGCCGCTGCCTCGACGCCGGTGCCGCGGTCGTCGTGACGTCGCATCTCGGACGGCCGACGGAAGGGGCGCTCGGTCGCGCCGACTCGCTCGCGCCCGTCGCCGACTGCCTCGCGCGACTCCTCGGCCGTCCGGTGCCGCTCGTCGCCGATTGGGTCGACGGGCGTTTCGCCGTTCGCTCCGGCGAACTCGTCCTGCTCGAGAACTGCCGCGGCAACCGCGGCGAGAAGGCCGACGCGCCCGAGCTCGCGGCGCGCATCGCAAGCTGGATCGACGTCTATGTGAACGAGGCCTTCGGCACCGCGCATCGCAGGGAATGCACGCTGCATGCGCTCGCGCTGGCGGCGCCGCTCGCCTGCGCCGGGCCGCTGCTCGCGGCCGAGCTCGACGCGCTCGGCCGCGCGCTGGCGCAGCCTGCCCGCCCGCTGATCGCGATCGTCGGCGGCTCGAAAGTGTCGACGAAACTGACGATCCTCCAGAGCCTCGCGGACAAGGTCGATGCCCTCGTCGTCGGCGGCGGCATCGCAAACACCTTTCTCGCCGCTCGCGGTCATGGGGTCGGGAAGTCGCTGTTCGAGCCGGACCTGCTCGACGCCGCCCGCCTGGTCGAACGCCGCCTCGCCGCGCGCGGCGCGCATCTGTGGCTGCCGGAAGATGTCGTCGTCGCGGACCGATTCGCCGCCGACGCGCGCGTCACGGTGCGTGGGGCAGGGGAGGTGCAGGCCGACGAGATGATCCTCGACATCGGACCGCGCGCGCAGGCGAGCCTCGCGGGCGAGCTCGCGCGCGCCGGCACGATCGTCTGGAACGGACCGGTCGGCGTGTTCGAGCTCGCGCCGTTCGCGGCCGGCACGCGCGCGCTGGCGACTGCGATCGCCGAGAGCCGTGCGTACTCGATCGCCGGTGGCGGCGACACGCTCGCGGCGATCGCGGCGTTCCGCGTCGGCGAGCGCATCGACTACATCTCGACCGGGGGCGGAGCGTTTCTCGAGTTCCTAGAGGGGCGCGAACTTCCGGCGGTCGCGGCGCTGCAGATCCGCAAACAGCTCTCCAGCCGCCGCGTCGTGCCGGTGCGTGAATACGAACACGAGCCGGAGCCGGGCTGACGCCGGCCCCACGCTCCACGAAAACCCGACCCCATCCAGGAGACAGCAATGGCAATGATCGCGCTGCGCCAACTTCTCGACCACGCCGCCGAACACGGGTATGGCGTGCCTGCTTTCAACATCAACAACATGGAACAGATCCAGGCCATCATGGCCGCGGCCGAACGAACCGACAGCCCGGTGATCCTGCAGGCTTCGGCCGGCGCGCGCGGCTATGCCGGCGAAGCCTTCCTCCGCAAGATGGTGGAGGCCGCGGTGGAGCAGTGGCCGGACATCCCGATCTGCCTGCACCAGGACCACGGTGCGAGCCCGGCAGTGTGCGCGCAGTCGATCCGCTCCGGCTTCACGAGCGTGATGATGGACGGCTCCTTGCATGAGGACATGAAGACGCCGGCAAGCTATAAGTACAACGTCGACGTCACCCGCCGCGTCGTCGAGATCGCGCATGCGGTCGGCGTATCGGTCGAAGGCGAGCTCGGCTGTCTCGGCTCGCTCGAGACCGGCCAGGCCGGCGAGGAGGACGGCGTCGGCGCCGAAGGCACGCTCGACCGCGCGCAGATGCTGACCGACCCGGCGGAGGCGGCCGACTTCGTCGCCGCGACTGGCGTCGACGCGCTCGCGGTCGCGATCGGCACGAGCCATGGTGCCTATAAGTTCACCCGGCCGCCGACGGGCGACATCCTCGCGCTCGATCGTATCGCGGCGATTCACCGCCGCATCCCCGATACCCATCTCGTGATGCACGGGTCCTCCAGCGTGCCGCAGGAATGGCTCGCGATCATCCGCGAGTTCGGCGGCGAGATCGGCGAGACCTACGGCGTGCCGCTCGAGGCGATCGTCGAAGGCATCCGCAACGGCGTGCGCAAGGTCAATATCGACACCGACCTGCGCCTCGCAATGAGCGGGGCGATCCGCCGCCTCGCGGTGCAGGCGCCGGGCGAGTTCGATCCGCGCAAGTTCTTCAAGGTCGCGAAGGACGCCGCCGCAGGCATTTGTACCGTCCGTTTCGAAGCCTTCGGCACGGCCGGGCAGGCGAGCCGCATCACGCCCTTGCCGCTCGCCGCAATGGTGAAGCGTTACTCCTGAAACGAACGAGCGGGCGCGCCCGATCGCGGGCGCCCGGGATGCGACGAGGCCGCCCGCGAGGCGGCCTTTTTGTGTCCATCACCGGCGTCACGCGCGGACCATTCCCCGACGCCGTACCCCCGCCGATGCGCCCGCCCTGTACCCCGGCCTGACACCCCGGTCCGACACCGCGGCGCCCGCGCCCGACCCAGCCCCGCGGCCCCGCGGCCCCCGGCACGTTGGCACCCCGGCCCGACACCCGGCCCGACACCCGGACACTTTCGTATTACAGACAGGAATGCGAGTTGGGTAATGACTCGTCAGTCATGCGGTCGCACGCCCCCGGTGGCAGTCCTCTTGGCCTGCCGCGGTAGCGGCCGCTACTACCCGCGGGGTAGTGCCAACGGGAAATTTCGGCGCTTTGTCGATCTACCGATACTTGGCCCCAGAACAACGACGGACATGGAGATTTTTCGATGACATCCCGACAGTCGGTCCTGAACGTACGGCACCGCGAACTTGGCTCCAAACTCGATGGCGACACCTGGAACGGAATGCCGATTCCCTGGCGCTACGGTCGCGACCCGCACGACGAGGTGGTCGCCGTGCGCACCGCGGCGGGCCTCTACGACATCAGCGCGTTGAATATCGTGCGCGTCAGCGGCCGGGACGCCGAGGCCGTCATCGACCGCCTGGTTCCGATCGATGTCCGGCGCCTGCGTCCGGGTTCAGCCCGGCTCGCCGCCGTCGTCAATGAGCGCGGGGCGATCAGCGACGATCTGATGGTCATTCGCGACGGCGAAAACGAGTTCCGCCTGTCGCACGGCAGCGGCGCGACGCAGGAGCAGTTGGCGGCGCTTTGCGCCGGCCGCGACGTGAGCTGGGAGCAGGATTTCGACGTACATATGCTGTCGCTGCAGGGTCCTCGCGCCGCGGCGATCCTCGCGCCGCACATCGGCATCGACCTGGCGTCGCTGCCGTACTTCGAACATCGCCAAACGACGCTGTGCGGGCTGAAGGTAACGGTGTCGCGCGGCGGCTATTCGGGCGAGGAGGGCTTCGAGCTCGCGTGCTCGGCCGCCGACGCCGTCGCGCTGTGGGACAGCCTTCTCGAGGTCGGAAAACCGGCGGGCCTGATTCCGTGCTCGTGGGACTCGCTCGACGTCGCGCGCATCGAGGCCGGCCTGCTGTTCTTTCCGTTCGACATGCCCGAAGGCGACACGACGCCGTGGGAGGTCAATCTCGGCTGGGCGATCGACGAGGACAAGGCCGCCGACTACATCGGCAAGACGGCGCTGCTCGCGGCGCGCGGAAACGAGCGGGTCTTCCAAGCCGGTGTCGCCGTGCGTGACGAGGTCGCCGTCGAGGGAGGCGCCCGCATCCTGGTCGACGGCAAGGAGGTCGGCGTCGTGACGAGCGCGACCTTCAGCCGTTACCTGATGCAGTCCCTCGCATTGGTGCACCTGAAACCCGAATACAAGGCGCTCGGAACGCGGGTCGAGATCCACGACAGCCGGGGCAGGCATGCCGGCGTGGTCGTCAGGACGCCGTTCTACGACCCGCAGCGCCTGCGCACCCGCGTGCGGGCGGCCTGACGAGTGCGGCCTGGAGGCCGGCGACGGGACTATGCGCGCGAACGCATTGCCAATGGCCCGCCGCGGCCAAATCTGCCCCCTGCCGACGAGTGCCGCCGCAAGCGCCGTCGTGCCGGCAAATCGCGGAACGCCCGATTCGACCCCCCCGGAGGCCTCATGAGCATGGACCATCCCCTCGACGTGCGTGTGACCGAGATCGAGCAGGTGACTCCCCTGATCAAGCGTTTCACGCTCGAAGCCGCGGACGGGGAAGCCCTGCCGTCCTTCAGCGCCGGTAGTCATATCGTCATCGAGATGACGGACGGCGACTCGGTCTATTGCAGCCCGTACTCGCTGATCGGTTCGCCGTGGGAGAGCGGGCCTTACCGGATCGCGGTGCGCCGCAGCGAGAAAGGGTGGGGCGGGTCGCACTACATGCACGAAAAGGTCGGAATCGGTTCCGTGCTGCGGATTTCGGCGCCGGTCAATCTGTTCCCGCTGATCCGCACACGCAGCAAGCACGTCCTGATCGCCGGCGGCGTCGGCGTCACCCCGTTCTTCGCGCATCTCGCCGAGTTGCGCGCGATGGCGGTTCCCCACGAACTGCATTACGCGGTGCGCAACGTCGAACACGCCGGCTTCGTCGATGAGCTGCGGCAGATGATCGGCGACGACCTGCATGTGTATGTCTCGGACGACGGGCAGTCGATCGATTTCGATGCGCTGCTGGCCCCGCAGCCGCAGGGCGCCGAGGTGTACGTCTGCGGGCCCGAGCGGATGGTGGCGGCGACCTTCGCCGCCGCCCGCGCCGCCGGCTGGCACGACGGCAGGGTGCATGCGGAACAGTTCGCCTCTCCCGCTGCCAGCGTGTCGCCCGAAGGCCGTGCGACGAAAAGCGGTTCCACCGCTAGCGAACCCTTCGAGGCGGGCGAGGGCGGCACTGCGCGCCTCCAGCGCGACGACCGCGTCGAGCTGGCCGTCTAGGAGGGGAGATGAAACCTGCCCTCGGCGGCCGCGCGAAGTTTCACGACGACATCCCCCGCGCGAACGCCTCCGCGATAACGCATTTCCCGTTTCCCTCGGGCTCCTCGCCCGAATGACCAGATGCGGCACCGGATGTCGGCCGGCGCCGCGCTGCAAACCGATGCCCTGACCGCAATCCACGCGAACAGGGCGGATTCCTACAACCCGCCTGGAGACAACACGATGGCTCGCGATCCTCGTTACGACATTCTCTTCGAACCGATCCAGATCGGCCCGAAAACCCTGCGCAACCGCTTCTATCAGGTGCCGCACTGCATCGGCGCCGGCTCGACGCTGCCGGGCTTCCAGGCCGCGCACCGCTCGATGAAGGCCGAAGGCGGCTGGGCGGCGATGAACACCGAATACTGTTCGATCCACCCTGAGTCCGACGACACGCATCGTCTGTCGGCGCGGATCTGGGACGAAGGGGACGTGCGCAATCTGCGCGCGATGACCGACGAGGTGCACAAGTACGGCGCGCTCGCGGGCATCGAGATGTGGTACGGCGGCGCGCACGCGCCCTGCATGGAAAGCCGCGCGACGCCGCGCGGCCCAAGCCAGTACGCGTCGGAGTTCGAGACCCTGACCTACTGCAAGGAGATGGATCTGGACGACATCGCGCAGGTGCAGCAGTACTACGTCGATGCGGCGCTGCGCGCGCGCGACGCGGGCTTCGACATCGTTTATGTCTATGGTGCGCACTCCTACCTGCCGCTGCAGTTCCTGTCGCCGTATTACAACAAGCGCACCGACAAGTACGGCGGCTCGGTGCAGAACCGGGCGCGCTTCTGGGTCGAGACGCTCGAAAAGGTGCGCCGCGCCGTCGGCGACGACTGCGCGATCGCGACGCGATTCGCGGTCGATTCGCTCTATGGCAAGGGCGGCATCGAGGTCGAGCGCGACGGCATGGCCTTCGTCGAGATGGCCGACTCGCTGGTCGACCTGTGGGACGTCGATGTGGGCGACATCGCCGAGTGGGGCGAGGACGCCGGCCCGTCACGCTTCTATCTGCAGGGGCACCAGGTGCCCTGGACGCGCTTCATCAAGCAGGTGTCGAAGAAGCCGGTGCTCGGCGTCGGCCGCTTCACCGATCCGGAGAAGATGACCGAGATCGTCACGAAGGGCATCGCCGACATCATCGGTGCCGCGCGGCCGTCGATCGCCGATCCGTTCCTGCCGAAGAAGATCGAGGAAGGGCGGGTCGACGACATCCGCGTCTGCATCGGCTGCAACGTCTGCATCTCGCGCTGGGAGATCGGCGGCCCGCCGATGATCTGCACGCAGAACGCCACCGCCGGCGAGGAATACCGCCGCGGCTGGCACCCGGAAAAGTTCGCCAAGGCCAAGTCGGATGATGCAGTGCTCGTGGTCGGCGCCGGCCCGGCCGGTTCGGAGTGCGCGCGGGTGCTGATGGAGCGCGGCCACACGGTGCACCTGGTGGACCAGGCCGAGAAGATCGGCGGCCACCTGAACAAGATCGTCACGCTGCCGGGCCTCGGCGAGTGGGGCTACCACCGCGACTACCGCGAAACTCAGATCACCAAGCTGCTGAAGAAGAACAAGCAGAACCAGCTCGCGCTCGGCCAGAAGCCGATGACCGCCGCCGACATCCTCGCGTACGGCGCGGAGAAGGTCGTCATCGCGACCGGCGCGCACTGGGTCGGCGACGGCACGAACTGCCTGACGCACGATCCCATCCCGGGCGCCGACGCCTCGCGCGACGACCAGCTCACTCCGGAGCAGGTCATCGAAGGCAAGAAGCCGATCGGCAAGCGCGTCGTGATCCTCAACGCCGACACCTACTTCATGGCGCCCAGTCTCGCCGAGAAGCTCGCGGTCGCCGGCCATGACGTGACGATCGTCAGCGGCGTGCATCTCGCGAACTACATGCACTTCACGCTCGAGTACCCGAACATGATGCGCCGGCTGCACGAGCTCGGCGTCAAGGAGATGGGCGACCACTTCGCGAGCCAGATCCGGCCGGGGGAGATCGAGGTGTACAACATGTGGGGCGACGGCTCCCGCCGCACCTATCGGGGTGCCGGCGAGTCGCCGCGCGACGCGAACAAGACCCACCGCTGGATCGGGTTCGACTCGCTGGTGCTGGTCACCGGCCGGCGCTCGAACGACAGCCTGTTCCGCGAGCTGAAGGCGGCCGAGGGCCAGTGGGAGAGCAACGGCATCAAGGGGATCTACCTGATCGGCGACGCGGAAGCCCCGCGGCTGATCGCTGACGCGACCTTCAGCGGGCACCGCGTCGGCCGCGAGATCCAGGAGAAGAATCCCCAGATCCCGCTGCCTTACCGCCGTGAAGTCGCGGTGTGGGGCACGCCGCACATGCCGGGCGGCAGCTTCGAGATCCAGTACAAGGTGTAAGGCGCCCTCCGCGCTGCGGGTGCGGCGCGTCAGGCGCCGCACCCCGCCGCTTCCCCTGAAAACCAGACGGAAAGCCTCCATGCTCGCGACAGACACATTCGATCCGCTGCAGGTCACGCGCATCCTGTTCGAGGGATTCTCGTCCCCCGCGATTGTCCTGTTCTACCTGCTCGGCTTCGGCGCCATCGGGGTGTTCGGTTACGGCACGTGGGTGCAGATTCGCAAGTACCGCCGCGGGCGGCCGCTGGAGTCCACGCTCGCGCTTGGCGCGCGCTTCCTCGACATGTGCCGCACCGTGCTCAGCCATCGCACGATCGTGCGCCGCGACCCCGCGGCCGGCCGCGCGCACCGGCTGATCTTCTTCGGCTTCGTGCTGCTCTTCCTCGGCACCGCGACGATCACGCTCGAATACGACGTCCTCGAGCCGCTGACCGGGCTGCGCTTCTGGCATGGCGACTTCTACCTGTGGTTCTCGCTCGTGCTCGATGTCGCCGGCGTCTGCCTGATTTCGGGCCTTATTTACATGATGGTGCGGCGCGGCTGGATCAAGCCGCCGAAGCTCGACTATGCCCGCCCCGACCGCCAGCTCGGCGACCCGGACTACGACCGCAGCGCCTACCGCCGCGAGGACTGGGCGTTCCTGTGGACGCTGATCGTGATCGGCATCACCGGCTACGTGCTCGAGGCGTCGCGCCTGGTGTGGCTCGCGGAGCGCCCGGAGGCGTGGGAGCTGCGCTGGTGGTCGCCGTTCGGGGCGCTGGTCGCCCACGCGATGAGCGCGGCCGGGCTCGGCGCAGACGGCGCGGGCGCCCTGCGCGCCGGACTGTGGTGGTTCCATGGCGTGCTCGCGCTGACGCTGATCGCGCTGATCCCCTTCACGAAGGTCAAGCACATCTTCACCGCGTCGGGGTCGCTGATGATGCGCAACCCGCTGGCCGCGCAGCGCCTGCCGCGCCAGCCGGCCGAGAGCGAGCGCGTCGGTTACGCGACGATCACGGACTTCACGTGGAAGCACCTGCTCAACCTCGACGCCTGTACGAAGTGCGGCCGCTGCCACGAGGCGTGTCCCGCGCGTGCGTCCGGCGCGCCGCTGTCGCCGCGCGACGTGATCCTGTCGCTGCGCGAGTTCGCGAACGAGGCGCTGCAGAAGAAGACGCTGCCCGACGAGGTGAAGCTCGACGTGCATGGCAAGGACGTCGGCCAGGTGTTCATGGAAACGCTGTGGTCTTGCCGTACCTGCATGGCGTGCGTCGAGATCTGCCCGGTCGCGGTCGAGCATGTGCCGATCATCGTCCAGATGCGCCGCAAGCTGGTCGAGGACGGCGCGATGGAGCCGCTGCTGCAGAAGACGCTGCAGACGATCCACAAGACCGGCAACTCGTTCGGCGAGTCGAAGCGCAAGCGCGCGGCCTGGACGAAGGCGCTGCCGTTCCCAATCAAGGACGCCCGCAAGGAAGAGGTCGAGGTCCTGTGGTTCGTCGGCGACTACGCGTCGTTCGACCCGCGCAACCAAAAGGTCAGCCAGGCTTTCGCGACCCTGCTGCACGACAATGACATCGATTTCGGCCTGCTCTTCGAAGGCGAATCGAACGCCGGCAACGATGTGCGCCGAGTCGGCGAGGAGGGGCTCTACGAACTGCTCGCGGAAAACAACATCGCGACGCTGAACGGGGCGAGCTTCAAGCGCATCGTCACCACCGATCCGCACTCGTACAACACGATCCGCAACGAGTACCCCGATTTCGGTGGACGGTACGAGATCGAGCACTACACGAGCTACGTGCAGCGCATGGTCGAGGAGGGGCGGCTGCGGTTCAAACGCCCGCTCGGGTACCGCGTCACGCTGCACGACCCCTGCCACCTCGGCCGCTACAACAAGGGGTACGGTGCGCCACGCGAGCTGCTGCGGGGGCTTGGCTGCGAGCTCGTCGAAATGCCGCGCCACGGCGACAACTCCTTCTGCTGCGGTGCCGGCGGCGGGCGCATCTGGATTCCGGATGCGGTCGGGACCGAGAAGCCCTCGCAGATCCGCATGCGCGAAGCCGGGGAGATCGAAGGGCTGGAAGTGTTCGTCGTGTGCTGCCCGAAAGACCTCACGATGTTCGAGGACGCGCGGAAGACCTGCGGTTTCGAAGGGCGCTTCGTCGTCCGCGAGCTGATCGAGCTGATCACCGAAGCGCTCGTCGATCCGAAGTCCGCGACCGCTGCCGAGGATGCCAGCCGTGACGCGGTCGCCGTCGTCTAGTTCGCGCTCCGTGGCGTCGTCGCAGCGGCACTGGCTCGAGTTGCTGCGGCGCGCGCGGGGGAGCGACGAGCCGTTCAGCGCGGCAGCGCTGTACCCCGACGCGGGGCCGCAGCAGCGGCAGTTGCTTGAACCGCGTTTGTTCGGCGCGCGTCGCGACCGGCTGCTGTTGGCATCGGCCGCGTTCGTCGCCCCCGCCGTGCTGGAGCGGCTCGCGAGCGTCGCCGACGACGAGACGCTGCGGGTACGACTGGCCCGCAACCCTTCGGCGCCCGCCGAAGCGTTGGGCCAGGTGTGGCGCGACGGCGCGCGCGCGCGCCTTGCCCCGTTGCTTGCCCGCCACCCGAATACCCCGCGCGAGATTCTCGCGGAACTGGGCGAAGCCACTACGGATCTCGATACGCTCTGCGCGCTGTGCGAGAACACCGGCAGCAGCTCCGACATCCTCGCGACGGTCGAGCAGCGGCGCATCCCCGTGCTCCAGCGTCTGCTCGCAGTCAATCTCGCGACCGATGGCCCGACGCTGATGGCACTGTGGCGAGCCACCGACGAGGAAGCGGTTCGCGCGCAGATCCTGCTCCATCAGCACTGCCCGGACGCGCTGCTGCGGGCGCTGCCGGCGTCGCCGCTGGAACGGCGCTGCATCGCGCGGCACGCTCGGACGCCGCCCGCGCTTCTCGCCGAACTCGCACGCGATGCCGAGGTCGCCGTGCGTCGCGCCACGACGGCGAACCCGGCGACGCCCGTCGCGGCCATCGTCGCAAGTTGCTTCGATACCGACGAAGCGGTGCGGCGCACCGTAGCCGCGCGACGCGATCTCCCGATCACCCTCGCCGCGTGTCTCGCCGACGACTCCGACACCTGGGTGCGCCGGGTACTCGCGCGCAACCCGGCGTGCCCCAGCTATCTCCTCGAACGCTCGGCGGCGGACCACGATCTCGAGGTCCGCCGCTCGGTGGCCCGGCACCCGGCCTGCCCCGAGTCGCTGCTCGATCGCCTCAGTCGCGACGCGGCCCCTTGGGTGCAGGCGGCAGTGGCCTATCGCGACGACCTGCCGCCCGCGGTCGTGCGGCGGCTCGCGCGCAGCAGCGACGTCGACGTCCTCGCCGGCGTCGGCCGCAACCCGGAGACGGCGGCGTCGCGGCTCGCCCGCCTCGCGGTGCACGAGTGCGCCGACGTGCGCCGCGCGGTGATCCTGAATCGGCAGACGCCGCGCGCGATCCTCCGGGTCCTGCGCCAGGACCCGTATCCGCTGCACCGTGCGCTCGCGGTCGACCATCCCAACCTCGCCGACGCCGACCGCTGGCGCATGCGCGACGACCCGGACATCCAAGTCCGGTACCGCGTTTACCACCATTTCGCGAGGCAACTCGGACCGGCAGCGGACGCGACCGGCGACGCCGCCATGCAGCACGAGCAATACCCCCACGCAGCGCAGGAGAAGATGGAGACGATATGAAAATACTGGTGACGATCAAACAAGTGTCCTCGCTCGACGAGGATTTCGAGATCCGCGAGGACGGTCGCGACGTCGATCCCGACTTCCTTCTCCACGATCTCAACGAGTGGGACAACTACAGCCTCGAGGAGGCGATGCGGCTCAAGGAAGGTCCGGGCGGCGCCGACATCGAGGTCGTCGTCGCGACAGTCGGTCCGGACAGCGCCGACGAGGAGCTGCGCAAGTGCCTCGCGAAAGGCGCGGACCGCGCGATCCGCGTGTGGAGCGACGAGCTCGAAGAATGCGACGCGATCGCGGTGTCGCGGGTGCTCGCCGCGCTCGCGCGCAAAGAGGCGCCGGGCCTGATCTTCGCCGGCGTGCAGGCGTCGGACCACGCGTTCGGCGCGACCGGCATGGCGATGGCCGGGTTGCTCGGTCTGCCGCATGCCGCGGTCGTCGCGGCGCTCGACTATGAACCCGGCGGCAAGAGCGCGACGGTCCGGCGCGAGCTCGAGGGCGGCACCTTCGCGTCGGTGCGCATCGACTGCCCGGCGGTCCTGACGCTGCAACTCGGCATCAATACGCCGCGCTACGCGTCGCTGCGCGGCATCAAGCAAGCCGCGCAACGGCCGATCGAGCTGCTCGATCCGCAAGCGCTCGGGATGCCGGCGGATGAGATTGGCACCGCGGGATCGCTGTCGCGCGTGCGGCGGATGTACGTGCCGGAGAAGGGCCGCGCCCAGATGATCGCGGGAACTCCCGCCGAACAGGCTGCGCGGCTGGCACAAATCATCAAGGAATTCAGGGGGGAAGCGTAATGAGCGGAATTCTCGTAGTCGGCGAACATCGCAAGGGCGAATTGCGGCCGGTCACCGGCGAACTGATCGGGGCCGCGGTCGCGCTGAAGTCCACGACCGGCGAGCCGGTACGCGTCGCGGTGATCGGCGAGGCGCCGGAGCGCTACGCGGACGCGCTGAAGCTCGAGGGGGTCGACGAGATTCTCACCGTGCAGGCCGTCGTCGATGCGTTCGACCCGGAAATCTACGAAGCGTCGGTGCGTGCGCTGATCGCGGCGCGCCAGCCGTCGCTGGTGCTGCTGCCGCACACCATCGATACGCTGGGATACGCCGCGCCGCTCGTCGCCTGCGACGGGCACGGGTTTGCGACCGACATATTCGGCATCGTGCGGGACGCCGACGGCTGGCTCGCGACGCGTGCCGGGTATGGCCAGAAAGTGAATGTGGAAGTGGACTTCCCGGGCCGCGAAACCGTCGTCCTGACGGTGCGTCCGGGCGCCTACAAGCCCGTCGAGAATGCCGGCGCCCCCGCAGTTGCCGCGATCCCGGCCCCTGCGGTCACGCCGCGCAGTCAGCACCTCGACTTCGAGGAGCCGGCCGGCGGCGACGACGTCGATATTCCGGGTGCGGAGTTCATTCTCTCGATCGGCCGCGGCGTCGGCGAAGAGGACAACGTCGAGCAGTTCAAGGAGCTCTCGGACGCGGCCGGCGCGACGCTCGGATGCTCGCGCCCGATCGCGGACTCGGGCTGGCTGCCGAAGTCGCGCCAGGTGGGCCAGTCGGGCAAGACCGCGGCGAACTGCAAGCTCTACATCGCGATGGGCATTTCGGGCTCGGTGCAGCACATGGCCGGGATGAAGCACGTCGACACGATCGTCGCAGTGAACACCGACCCCGAGGCTTCGATCTTCACGATCGCCCGGTACGGCATTGTCGGCGACATCTTCGACATCGGCCAGGAACTGCGCAATCACCTCTGACCATTCGGGGGGCCGCAGGCCCCCTTTTCACAGGGAGAGATCGAAAATGTCACAACGGCATCTGGGAATGCGCGCGCTCGGCTGCATGGCTGCATGCGGTGCGGGCCTTGCGGTTAGCGGCGGCGTCCTGGCGCAAGAAGCGGAGAGCCCGCACAAAGTCAGCTCCAACGTCGGCTTCTTCACGAACTACGTGTTTCGCGGCATGACCTACACGCAGAATCGCCCGGCGCTGCAGGGCGGGTTCGATTATGCGCACGCGAGCGGGCTTTACGCCGGCGTCTGGGGCACGAACGTCAGCAACGAGGCCATCAACGACGCCAGTCTGGAGATCGATCTGTACGGCGGCTATGCCGGGGCGGTCGGGGACTGGAGCTACGACGTCGGCCTGCTGCAGTTCTATTACCCCGAACACCCGAAGCTTCCGGGGACGCGGGAGAAATACGACACGCTCGAAGCCTACGCGTCGGTCGGCTGGCAGATGCTGACGCTGAAGTATTCCCACACGCTGACCGATTTCTTCGGATTCAACAGCGACTCGATGGGCGACGGGCGCGGCGATTCGAAAGGCAGCGGCTATCTCGAACTGAACGCCAAGGTGCCGCTCGGCGCGGACTTCGCTCTCGGCCTGCACGTGGGACGGCAGCGGGTGCGAAACTACGACGACTTCGACTACACGGACTGGCGGGTCGCTCTGAGCAAGACGTTCGGGGAAGGCTGGACGGCCGCGGTTGCCTACACCCGCACCAATGCGGACGACGGCCTGTGGGTCGCGGACGACGAGAAACTCGGTGAGGGGCACTGGATTGCGAGTCTCGTGCGGTCCTTCTGAAACCTCCGCAGGGGCGCGGGCCTATCCTTTCGCGGTCGTCGCCACGGAATCAGCTGCGGTGACAATTGCGACGCCCCGGCGGGCCGCGAGTTCGAGGAGGTCGGAAAGGCGATTGTCGGTTCCGCTGGCCCGGCCGGCGTCGGAAACGACATTGATACGCCAGAAGTCGGCGACCATCAGCCACGCCGATAGCGCGGTGTCTTCGTCGAGGGACGCGGCTGTGATGTGCAAGCCCACGCGGACTCCCGACTCGCGCAGAGACCGCAGATCGAGCTGCCGCGGCGCAACGCAGTGTGCCGCAGGCAGCGCGAGCAAAAGATCGACGCGACCGGCGGATTTCGGCGGGAGCGATTTCAGGGCAGCGGCGGCGCTGGTCAGCAGCGAAGCGGTCGGCGGCATGCAGTCGAGGCGGATTGCGAGCCGCTGCCCGAGCCGCAATGCAAGGAGCCCTTGTGTGCAAACGGCCTCGATATACCTCGAAACCAGGGCATCCAACGTGCCCTGCTGATATGCGTGGAGGAACATCTGCGCCGGGGGTATCGTGCCCATGCGCGGGCTATGCCAGCGGGCGGAGCCCTCGATTGCGCCGTGCCCCGCGTCCATGACAGCGTTGGAAACGAGACTCACCGCGAGCGCGTCCGCTATGAACGCGCGCTCGAATTCGCTCGCGGAATGGCGCCATCTCAGCGCGGATTGCTGCGCGCGCTTGCTCGCAAAGGCGAACCGCACGGCGCTACCGGCGCGTTGGCACTGGGGCGAACAGCCCGCGCGCATCGCGTCGCGTAACATCGACTGGGCATCCGAGTGGGGGTCGATGCTCAGGGCGACGCCGATCCGGACGCTGATAGAAATGTCGACGCCCTCGATGTCGAAGGGGGCCTCGAGCAGGCCGGCGATAACGTCCACCCATGCCCCCGTGCATACCACCGCTTCGGTGCAGACGTCACCGGCGGCCTGGCCGGTGAAGCGCGCCAGATCGGGCAACTGCGGCAATCGCCCGTCGGGCAGCGCGGTGTCGTAATGAATGAGAATGTCGAACTCGTCGCTGCCATGCCTCCCCACCGAGATCCCGGCGCGACAGAGCTGTCCCAGGCGCTTACCGAGTTGCGCCAGCAGCGCGTCGCCGGTCGCGCGGCCGTGGCGCTCGTTGATCCGTTTGAGGTTGTCGATGTCCAGGCGCAGCAGCGCGAACGGCCGCGGCGTTACCGCGTCGTCCCTGATCGCCGCCGCCACGCGGTCAAGGAGCAGTGCAGGGCTCTTCAGACCGGTCAGCGTGTCCCGCAGGGATTCACGGACGATCCGCTCTTCGTCCCGCTTCTGCCCACTGACGTCGGAGACGAAGCCTTCGATCGCGAGCAGCGTGCCATCACCGGCGAAAATGCCGCCGCTGCGTTCCTCGACCCATTTCTCCTGGCCTTCGCGCGTGCGGATGCGATAGCGCAGGTGAAAAGCCTTCTGCTGCGCCAACTGGGTCTGGACGTAGTCCCACACGTATTCGCGATCTTCGGGGTGGATCAGTTGGTCGTAAGACGACTGGTCGAGCAGGTCCACTGCTTCGTAACCGGTCAGTTCGAAGCATCCGTCGCTGACGAATTCCATTGTCCAGCGGCGGTCGTTGCGGCAACGGAAGGCCGTTCCGGGAAGGTGATCGAGCAGCGTCGAGAGGCTGCGATCGCGGGCACGCAGCGCGTCCTCGGCGCGTTTGCGCGAGTGAATGTCCGTCATCACGCCGGTCGCGCCGTTGATCTGTCCGTGTCTGCCGCGCCGACGCGTCAGCCGGACTTCCACCCAGCACTGGCGCCCGTCGCGACAGATCAGCCGAGTCTCGAAGCGAATCGCGTCGTTGCCGGGCTGCAGGATCTGGAGGAACCGCTCCCGGTTCTGTGCCTGGTCGTCCGGATGGACGTAATGGAAAAAGGACGTGCCGACGCAGTCGCGTGCGTCGAGCGCGGTGACCGTCTTCCAGGCGCGGTTGAGAAAAGTCAGGGTGGCGTCGCGGTCAGCCTGGAATACGATATCGTGAATGCCGTCGACGAGCGTGTGGTCGTCGTGCCCGACGGGAGTTTCATGCGGTGCGGACGGGGGCGGGCGGCTCGCGGGTTGCAGACGGCTGCGGCGGGTGCAAAATTCAGCGGAGACGAGGAACAATGAGGCGACGCCGAGGCACCCGACCGCGAGGATGGGGGTCGAGGGCATCCATCCGAATCCGGCTCCTATTGCATACGCGCATGCCACGGCAGCACCAATCAGATAGAGCCATACCGTCAGCACGTTCTTCCCTCCACGATTGATCAACAGCAGGGGGCGAGCACGAGGCGATGCCTCGGCGGGGATGAGCGCGGAAAGCAGCAGATGGAGATATGACTTCCAATCGAACGACGTCCGCCGAGACTCGGCCATCATACTGGCTTTTGGAGACGGGACAACGGCTGCGGGCCCGGCCTTGGCTCCCGGTGATGGCCGTGGCGGTATGCGCTGCGCTCGCACTGCTCGCGCAGCCGATCCTGACCGCTGCGTGGACCAGCGACGCTGTACGTTTCATCGCGCGAGCCGCCCAGTTGCAGGAGCGCGCGATGTCGCTCTCCCATCAGGTCCCCGCGACAGCCGCAACACGCGAATGGCTGGATGAAACCCGGCTCCTGCTCGACGCGTTACCGTTCCGGATCGAGCTCCCGGTGGCTCCGCCGCCCGCGACGTTCGACTCGATTGCCACCGCAATGCCGGTTCTGGAGGCGGGAACGCTGGCGGTGGCCGAAGCCTTGCAGCGGCATCTGCGGGTCGACATCGCGGTGAGGATCGCACTGCTACTCGTGGCCGCCGGCGGTGCGTCGATCGGCTTGCACCTGCGACGCAACGCCGAGCAGTTCGCCCGCGAATCCGCGGCTCACATGCTCGCAGCCGCGCCCCCGCCCGACCGCTGGCTCGATCTGCTCGACCGGGTGATAGCCGAGCTGGCCGGGCCCGCGCTCGGGCGGCAGGCGCTGAAGAAGTTGTCGGAGGGGTTGGGTGAAGCGCTCGATGCCAGCGCCTGCGGTATCTGCCTGAGCGAGGACATCCAGGAGTCGATGCAGCTGCCCCCGGTCATCCACGCGGGCGAGCTCGGGTGGGCGCAGGTCGAACAGCTTCGCTTGCTGTCCGTGGCGGGAAGGTACCAGACCTTCGAACTGGGCTCTTCGAGCGGGCGCGACAACGAGGTCTCGCGCGGCATCGCAGTGCCGGTCGGTGACGGCAGTACATGGTACGGGCACCTCTTCGCCGTGGGTCCGGAGTGGGGGGAGCACCCGACGATCCGCGTGCAGGTCATCGAGCTCGTGAGCAAGCATGTGGCGATGGCGATCGGCCATTCGCGCCGGACCCGGGAGGGCCGGCGCCTCGCACTCATCGAAGAGCGTACGTCGATGGCGCGCGAACTTCATGACTCGCTGGCGCAGTCGCTGTCCTTCATGAAGATCCAGGTCAGCCGCGTGCAGACTCTGCTGCAGCGCGGCCGCCCTAGCGAGGAAGTCGCGGCTGCGGCGGAAGAGCTGCGCGACGGGCTGAACGGCGCGTATCGCAAGCTGCGCGAACTGCTGAACACCTTCCGCACGCAGATCAATGCGGGAGGACTAGCGGCGGCGCTGGACGAGGCGCTGGAAGAATATGGCGAGCGCAGCAGCGTTGCGATGACGCTCGACAACCGCCTGGGAAACTACCACCTGAGCGCCAACGAGGAGTTCCATGTCGTCCAGATTGTGCGTGAGGCGTTATCCAACGTCGTGCGTCACGCCGGGGCAAGTCATGCGATCGTCAAGCTGGCGCTGCGGGAGGACGGCTGGACCGCCGTGACGATCGAGGATGATGGGGGTGGGTTCGAACCGGCAGCCGACCATTGGAACCACCACGGGGCAACAATCATGCGCGAACGCGCTTTGAGCCTTGGCGGCGCCCTCTCGATCGAGCGGCGACCGCAGGGCGGATGCCGTGTTACCGCGAGCTTCAAATCGACCGCAGGGGAAGAATGAGGAGGAGTCGCCTCCAACATGTGCAGCAAGACATTGCACGGACAGGGGAATCGAGGGGGTGTAGCATCACCGGTGGTAATGCGCAGTCGCCGGAACAGGCGATGCTTTGGCGGACGTTTTTGCTTTGGGCGACAGGCGTCCGTCACAAAACAATATGGAGCCAATTAAAGGTGGAGACACGTCATACGGTACTGATCATCGATGATCACGCTCTCTTTCGTCGAGGGATGGTCCAGCTGATCGACATGGACACGGATTTCCGCGTGATCGGTGAAGCGGCATCCGGACCCGCAGGTTTGGAGATGGCCGAACGCCTGCGGCCGGACCTCATTCTTCTCGACCTCAACATGCCAGGCATGAACGGCATCGATACGCTGACGCTGCTGCGGGAACGCAATGTCGACGCACGCCTGATAGTACTCACCGTGTCGGACAACCAGCGCGACGTCGTCACGGCCCTCCGCGCCGGTGCCCACGGATATCTTCTGAAGGACATGGAGCCCGAGGATCTGTGGGAAAACCTCAAGAGGGCGATGAAAGGCGTTTCGGTGCTGAGCGAGGCGATCACCGGCACGTTGATCCACGCGGTCACGACCAACCAGCATGTGCCGGCGGTCGAGACCGACCTTACCGCGCGTGAGTCGGAAGTACTTAATTACATCGCCGAAGGCATGTGCAACAAGACCATTGCTCGTGAGCTCGGCATCAGCGTCGGCACGGTCAAAGTCCACGTCAAGCACTTGCTGCACAAGCTCAATCTGCACTCCCGACTAGAGGCTGTCGTGTGGCACCACCAGCGCGAGTCGCTCGCGCAGCGCACGCCTTCCTGAGCGGTTCATGGCGGCGCGGCAGGGGCCGCGCCCGCGCCGTACTTTTCCGCGCCTCCGGTCTCCCCCGCTGCGCGCCCGCGCGCGCCCAAAAAATTGTCCGACGCCGCAGTTTCTCGAGATCCGCGGCGCTGCGTCGACTTCCGACGCAACATTTTCCATCGCAAGAACGCTTCCGATGTGCTCCTTTGTGGGTATGTTCCTCTGGAATATTGTCGCGCTCTCCGACCCCTCCAATAATCCATTTACACGTCGTGCCTTTGTCGGCAGGGACGGACGAGGATGGAGACAGCGATGCCGCTCGCATGGCACGCACAACAACAGGAGGAATGATGACAACCGCAATCCAGGCGAAAGCAGCGTTTCGTGCCCGCAGTATTCGGTGGGGCTTCATCTGGGCGCTCTGGTGTGCAGTGCTGTGGGGCGCGTGGTATGTCCCGGGCGCCGCAATATGGCAAGAGCAACCCTTCGTCGCAATGAACATGGACGATCCGCGTCAGTTCCTCACTGCCGCCGCCGTGATCACGACGCTCAACGCACTTTCGGTGTTGCTGTTCCTGTTCCTGTGGCTGATCGTGCTGGAGAAATTCCGCGACTTCGGCAGGACCGTGGTCCAGTTGCGACGTATCTCCAAATGGTATTTCGCCGCGGCCATTTTCGGCGGACCGATGGCGATCTTTGGTTCGTTCCTGGCGATGGGCTACGTCGGTGCCGTCTTCGCAGCGATCGCCGGCCTGTTGTATCCGATCGTCGGCGCGACGATCGCGCGCGTCTGGTACAACGAAAAGATCACGATCCGGGCCGCCCTCGGGATTCTCGTGATCATCGGCGGCGGCGTTGCGATCTACGCGCCCGGGATCCTCGGCGAAGTGTCCAGCGCTTCTGCAAGCCAGTCATCGTGGATCGGCTATGTCGGCGGTGCGATGGCGGCGCTCGGCTGGGGGGTCGAAGGCGCGCTTGCCGGACGTGCTCTCGATGTCACCGATCCCGATTGCGGCATCACGGTGCGCTTCACTGCGGAGGTTATTTACTGGCTTTGCCTGGTCATGCCGGCGCTCGCGCTGTTCGGCGACGTCGACGTCATCCGCTTGCTGCTCGAAGCCCTGAACCTCAAGGCCGTCACCTGGCTGCTGCTCGCGGGCATCACTTTCGGGTTCTGCTACGTGTCCTGGTACAAATCCTTTCCGTTGATCGGCGTCGGTCGGGGACAGGCGATCGCCGCACTCTACGGCGCCTTCGCCGTGGTCTTCCTGGCGGCATTCACCTTGCAGTTTCCGGCGTGGAACTTCGTGGTCGGTCTCGCACTGGTCGTCGGCGGTGCGTTCCTCATGTACACGGAGAAGAGCGACGTACTCGAGGTCGTGCGGGCGCTGTAGAGAGGCGTCGTCACGCGAACCCAAGGAGAGGGCAAATGGCAAAGATCCACATCAAAGGCTTCATCCTGCAACTCATCGCGCAAACCGACGGCATGTGGGAGAACGAGATCGCCGCGTCGGTCTGCGAGGAATATGGCAGGCCCGGACCTTACTGGCAGGGGGCGGTGCGCGTGACGCTGAGCGACCTGTATTCGGGCGGACTCATCACCAGCCTCGAAGAAAGATTCGACGCCTACAGCGACAAGATGCGATTCCGTTTCGGCCTGAGCGATTTCGGCCGCCGGCGGATGGCGGACACGGGACTGCTCTGAGCTACTTCTCGACCTACTCAAGGAGGAACAACATGTCGGATTTCTGGGGCTATCCGGGAGCGGACGTTCTCGCGCTGATCGTGATTTCCGCTCTTAGCCTGTTCGCGCTATACAACGCGCGGACCTTCGTTACCAAGATCTAGTCGCCGCGCGCCTTGCGGGCCCGCGGCCCCCGGCGCGGGCGGTGATCGGGACGAGCCGCCGGCCTGTATTTCCCCGCCTTATGTCTTCGTGATGGCAACGTGTCGGTCAGGACTGCGGTTCGCGGAAGCGCGGGTTCTGCAGCGCCCACACCGCCGCTTCCAGCCGGCTGGTGACGTTGAGCTTGCGCAGCAGATGCTTGATGTGCACTTTGACGGTTGCGTCGGAGATGTCCAGAAGGCGCGCGATCTGTTTGTTGCTGCGGCCGTCGGCGAGCACGCACAGGATTTCCCGCTCGCGTTCGGTGAAGCCTGCGTGGAGGATCGCGGGCGGTGCATTGAGAGCATGCGCCAGAAGCCCGGCGACGTTGTCTTCGAGCACCACGGCGCCGCGCACCGACTGTTTGATCCGCTGGCACAGTTCCTCCGGCTCCAGCTCCTTGAGCAGGTAGCCGTCTGCGCCGGCGCGCATCGCTTCGAGGACGTCGAGCTCGTTGTCGGACATCGTGAGCATGACGCAGCGCGCGTGCGCCCCCTGCGCCTTCAGCGCCCGCAGCGTTTCGATGCCATTCATCGCCCGCATGTGAAGATCGATCAGGATGAGATCCGCGTCGACCGTTGCAGCCATGGCTACGCCGGTTTCGCCGTCGCTGGCCTCGCCGGCCAGTTCGAGTTCCTCGTCGTCGCGCACGAGCTGCGCCACGCCCTTGCGGAACAGCGGATGGTCGTCGATCAGCAGTATCCGTATCGTCATCGGGTAGTCTCCTCCAGCGTGTCGATGGGCAAGCGCTCCGGAGCGAAGGTGAGTTCGACGTGCGTGCCGCCGTCGGGCCTTTTGGCCACTTCGAGTTTTCCGCTGAGCGAATGAGCGCGTTCGCGCATGATGCTCAGGCCGTAATGATCGGATTCGTTCGCGGATTCACCGACGCCGCGGCCGTCGTCATCCACTGTCACGGTCAAGAGGTGTCCAGGCCCATAGCGGACGTTCACCCAAATGCGGCTGGCGCAGGCGTGGCGTACCGCGTTCGACAGGGCTTCACGGACGATCTGCATGACGTGGAATTCCTCGTTCACTTCGAGGTGACAGCCGCTGATGTCGTGCGCAAGACCGATGTCGAGGCAGCTGCGCTGGCCGAACTCGTCGATCGCCTCCTGCATTGTGGGGAGCAGGCCGCGGGGGTCCATGCGCGCGCGAAACGCGGTGATCAGCTCGCGTACGTCACCGTAGGCGAGCGACAGCCCCTCGCGCAGCTCGGCCGCCATCTGTGCTGCGCCGGCCGCAGCGTTCTCGCCTTCGAGACGTCGTTGCAGCCGCGCCACCTGGATCTTCATGAAACCGATCGACTGCGCCAGCGAGTCGTGCAGCTCCGCCGCGATTGCGCTGCGCTCTTCGATCAGCGCCACGCGCTTTTCCTCGCGGCTGCGGCTGGCGCTCGAAATGGTCAACGCGACGAGATGCGAAAAGCTTTCGGCGAGACTGACTTGAGGGTCATCCACGCGCGCGGTTTCGGAAAATTCAGCCACCAGCATGCCGACGAATGCATCGCCGCAACACACCGGTACCACCAGCGACGGCCTGTCGCAAAGAGCGGACGGCGGCACGATCCGAACAGCGGTTTCCCGCGCCCCCGCGTCATGCGCAAGTGCGTGGACGATTGCGGGTTCGCCCCGGGTCGACAGCACGGCAGCGGCACCGAGGGCCTCGCGCCCCGCTTCGCTCAGGCACAGCGCCACGGTGCGTGCGCCCAGCGCCGTCTCGACGAGCGCGAGCCCGCGCACCAGGCTGAACTCGGACACCTCGTCTGCGCAGAACATGCTTCCCGCCTGGTGCAGTGCCTGCAGGGCCTGGCTCTTGCGCCTCAACTGGTCGCTGCTCGTTCGTCGTCGCCAGCGCTTTTCCGTATCGAGCGCGGCCCGGCGTGCGCTCAGCTCGGCGAGGCGCTCGATCAGGCGGCCGATCTCGTCGCGCCCGCGCGCGTCGCCGTTGCCCGCGGTCAAGCCAAGCGCGGCGTCGGTCCGCCGCACCAGCAGCAGGTAAGCGCGGCGGGCGAGCAGGGCCGCGCCTGCGAGGATGAGCGCAAGGCAGAACCCCTGCAGCAGCAGCATCACGGCGACACGCTGAAGCAGCATGCGGTCGATCCGAGCGAGCGTTGCGCAGATCGGCTCGGTGGCCGCCGACGGTGAATCGGGGCACAGCCCGATCAGCTCGGTGAAGACGCCTTCGAACTGTCGCTGAATCTCCAGGCTGCCCAACAGACTCAACGTGGCCGCCACTGAGCAGCCGCCGAGGATGGCCAGCAGTCCGGTAAATAGGGGATAGCGCCCGCGCGGGCCGACGAAGGGAGAGAGCACGGCTATGGCACTTTATGTCTTTTCCGCATGGACGCTCGCGCTGCTTTTCGCTGCAGTAGTTGGTTCCTGGCACGGCAACGATGCCATGCTACGCCTCACCACGGGGGTGATTTTGACTGGTTTGTTCGTGCTTTTGCTGCTGCGATACGCGCGGTGGCAGAGCGGCCGACCTGCGGGGCGCGTCGCAAGTCCCGAGCAAGTCCGATGGTCGGGGCAACTCTGTCACAGTATCTCGTCGCCTTCGGTCGCGGTGCAGGGCCAGGTCATCAGCTTTGCCAATCACGCCTTCCTCGCGCTGCTCGACTATCGCGGACGAGGCGACGAGGTGGTGGGCCTGCCGCTCACCAATCTGCTACATCCCGTCGATCACGGGCGGCTCGCGGTCCTGCTTGCAATCGCCTACGGCGAGGACGAGTCGGATGCCGCGGGGGTACTCAGGCTACTGCGTGGGGCAGGTTCCACAGTCGCGATGCACGCGAGCCTCTCGCCGCTGCCGGCCGTGCCGGGGAGCCTCCTCATTCAGTTCAGCCCGCATGACGCCGCCGCTCCGCTCCGCGAGGTCGCGAGCGGGTCGCCGTCGGCGGTACTGGATCAGATCGAGCTGGTGCTGTTCCGGACCGATGCGGAAGGACGCATCGCCTACGTCAATCGCGCCTGGGAGCGCCTCAGCGGTCGGTCGGTCGCCGACAGTCGCGGCCGGATGCTGCTGACGGCGATTCATCCCGAAGAGCGAGACGCGACCGGGAAGACCTTGCAGGCGGTGGCGGGAGGGCAGATCGATCACATGAGCGTCGAAGTGCGGCTGGTCACAATCGCGGGCAACGCGGTACGGGTGCTGCTGCATGCGCAATCCTGCACTTTGCCGGACGGGGATCTCGTGGGAGTGGTGGGCACCATGTCCGAGATCACTCGGCGCAAGCGGATGGGCGAGCCGAATTCGACGCGGCGTTATCTCGACACGCTGCTCGCCAATGTCCCGGGCATGGTCTATCGCGGGCGGAACGACCCTGATTGGACGATGGAGTACGTCAGTGATGGCTGCGTGGAATTGACCGGCTACGAGCCCTATGAGCTTGTCGATGACCGGCGCGTGTCGTTCGGCAGTCTCATTCACCCGGACGATCGCGAATTCGTGTGGACGCGGGTGCAGTCCCATCTCACCCAGCGCAAGCCGTATCAAATGTCGTATCGCATCATCGACGCCCCCGGCCGCGAACGGCGGGTGTGGGAGCACGGACGGGGCGTATTCGCCTCGAACGGGGAATTTCTCGCGCTGGAGGGATTCGTGACCGACGTGAGCAGGTGCCGCAGCGCGGACGAACCGGCAAAACCGGCCGGCGCTCGCGTGGTCGAGCGCGGACCGAGTCACTGCTTGTTCGAGTGATGATCGAGATATGCACCAGTAGCAGGGTCGATGCGGCCTCCGAGTGGATACGACTTAGAGGGTAGGGACCGCAGAAGCGGAATGTTTGTCGCGGTTGCGCCGCGGCGTCTGGACGACGCGAATCGACTGGCAGTCTTGATTGGCGCGCGATACGGAACAAAAACGATCTGTTCGTCATGTTTCGGGCGCGACGCTTCCGGTGCAGTTACTCCCAATGTAGTAATGCCTCCTGCGCATTGCCGCCGTTTCCCCCCGTTTCGATAATCCGCTCCAATCTCACGCCGGGCTTCGCGCTCTTCATGCGAGCCGGCGTTGGCTAACGACTGTCGGGTACGACCTCGCCGCGCCCATTTCCGTTACCACACAGCCGCCTCCCGGCGCTGCAGGGGGCCTGCGCCTGTCCGGGAAGCACGCAATGCCGGCTCGCCAACCGCAGGAGCGAACCGGCAAATTCATCCGCGCGCACCCGGAAGGGATGCAGGTCGGGCGGTAGGAACAGGCTGGTTTCAATCAAGTGCAGGTTCTGACGATTTCGGGCAGCCGGCTCGGCGGCATGCCCGCGTTTAGGAGGGGGACTACAAATGAGCGAAGCAGATGTACTTGGCGCACCCGGTATAGCTCTTCCCGCCGGCCGTGCTGAAAGCGGTTCCCTGCAGCGCACGATCAGCTGGACCGGCGCGTTCTGGGTGGCGAGCGGCGTTCCCGCACTGGTGTTGTTCTCGATCGGTGCCATCGCCGCCACGGTCGGAAAACCGTCTTGGATGGTGTGGGCTGTCTCGATCACTTTCGGTTTTCTGCAAGCCTTCACTTATGCGGAAATCGCTGGTCTCTTTCCGCACAAATCGGGCGGGGCCTCCGTCTACGGCGCCGTCGCGTGGGTGCGCTACGGCAAGATGATCGCGCCCATCTCAGTGTGGTGTAACTGGTTCGCCTGGTCGCCGGTGCTCGCGATCGGATCCGGACTTGCGGCGGGCTACCTCCTCGGTGCGCTGTTCCCGGCCGACGCGGCAATCAACACCTGGCAGATTACCCTGCTCGACCTTGGCAGGATCAAGTCGGGCCTCGAGTTGCGCATCAACGCGACCTTCATGGTCGGTGCCGTCCTTCTGCTCGCGGTATTCGGCATCCAGCACGGGGGGATTCTCAGGTCGGCCCGGACGACGATGGTGCTCGGCGTCACCGCGTTGATCCCGCTGACGCTGATCGCGCTGGTGCCGCTGCTGGGCGGGGGCTTGCCGTCCGAGCATTTTTCGCCGCTGGTTCCGATCGCTCATGACGAACAGGGCCTCGTGGTCGACGGGATCTGGAACATGGCCGGCATAACGCTGATGGCCGGCGGCCTGTTCATTGCCGCGTGGTCGACCTACGGCTTCGAAACGGCCGTTTGCTACACGCGCGAATTCAAGGATCCCAAGCGCGACACCTTCAAGGCCATTCTGTACTCCGGTCTGCTGTGCCTCGTCGTTTTCACGCTGGTGCCCTTGGCCTTCCAAGGCTATCTGGGCCTCGGCGAGGTCGTAACGCCCCCGGTGTTCGATGCCGAAGGCAACGTGACCGCGGGGGCGGTCTACAGCGGCATGCTCGCGCCTGAAATCTATAGCGGGATGGGCGTGGCGAGCGTGATGTCGCACATGGTCGGAGGCGGGGAGATCGTCGCCAACCTGCTGGTGGTGATGCTCGTCCTGGCGGTGCTGCTGTCCATCATGACCTCGATGGCCGGCTCATCTCGAACGCTGTACCAGGCGTCGGTCGACGGCTGGCTGCCGCGCTACCTCTCGCATGTAAATGAGCATGGTGCACCGACGCGCGCGATGTGGACCGATCTCGGCTTCAATCTTCTCCTCCTGCTGATGTCGGACTACGTGTTCGTGCTGGCCTGTTCGAACGTCGGCTACGTCATCTTCAATTTCCTCAACCTCAACTCAGGCTGGATCCATCGCATCGACCGACCCAACTGGGAGCGGCCGTTCCGCGCGCCGAACATCGTGCTGGGCATCGGCGTGGTCCTCGGTTTCGTCAACCTCGCGCTGATGGGGCTGGGCGCGGACATCTACGGCGCCGGCACGCTGACCGCCGGCCTCGTGTTCGCGTCGCTGATCATCCCGGTGTTCCTGTATCGCCACTATGTTCAGGACAAGGGACGTTTCCCGGACTCGATGACCCAGGACATGCACCTTGACGATCAGCTCCCCGGCGGCGGGCATCGCGCCGGCGTCCTGCCCTACCTGACGCTCGCCGCGGCCGTCGTGGTGGTGTACGTCGCGCACAGCATCGCCGTGTATTGAAAGATCGCCCCGGCGCTTGTTTCACCGGGGCCGGTCGGCATTTTTCTGTCCGGCAAGTCGCGGGCGTCCTGGCAGGCGCTTGCGAATCGCCGGATATTTTTTTGCGTACTCGTACAACGCGTGGGCGACCGCGCCTGGCAGGCAAGCCGTCACGTGAAACGCCGGCTCGGCCAGAGCAAGCGAAATCCAGCGCGGGTACGACGCCGCAAGGCGTGACCGCCGTTACCCCAAAAAGATCGAGCGACTGGGAATGCACATTCTGGCCGCGACCGCATTACCAAAGCGGAGCACCCCATCATTAAACGGCTCGTCAATTACGCCACTCGCCCTGAGCTGCCGAAGGGCGATGGTGGGGCTTCGACAAGCCCGTTGCGAGCGGAGTCGAAGGATTCAGCCCAAAGGACACCGGGTGCCGTGTTAATAGGCAGGAATGAATTCCCGCGCCAACACCTTGATCCTATTCCGGCCGTGCTACGGCCGTCAGCGCTGTTGCGTGGGAGATGGGTCCCGAAAGCGGCGGTGACCAGAATTTCCCGGGCCGACGCGAGGACTTTGCCCTGCTTGTCGCGAGGATCTGACAGTGGAAGAGAAGGGGCGGCAGGTGAAACGCGAGCGCCGTTGCCAGTCACGCATCGACGCCGAACTGCTGGGCGGAGGCACAGCATCAATACCCGCCGCGAATGATCCGTAATTCGACACCGTCTGTCGTGAAGCGCAATCAGCCGGGCGAAAAACTTCACGACACGGCCCTGCCGCGGGGCCCCATGCCAACGGAAAAAACCACCCAATCGTCAAAAAAAAGAAGCCCCGGGGCGCGGCCTGGCGGCGGCGCCCCGGGGCAACTCGAACCAAATGCCGCGCTGCAGCGCAGCCCCGCGCTACGCTCGAGGCGGTCCGCTCGGTGGTGCAGTCGAAAGTTCGAACACTACTGCTTTCGGGACCTTAAAGCCGCCACTCGAGCTCGGGGTTCTCGCCCGGATTGTAGGCGACGCCCCAGACCTTCTGCTCGCGCTTGTACGGCTTCTGATGCTGCGGGTCCTTGTCTTCGATTTCGCGCGCCAAGCGGTGGCCATCGAAAGTCGCGTCGGCAATGATTCTGGGCGCCTCGGCGTCCCCGATCACGAACACGTCGGTGATGCCGTTTTTCGCCCACTCATCCTTGCGTGCCTTCAATTCGCGATACAGCTTGTCTTCGGAGCGCCTCGAAGTGACCAGAATCACCGTGTCGCAGTCGTGCCATTGGTGGGTGTCGTTGGCCTTGCGCGGCAATTGACCGGTGCCCTTGTATTCGCGTTTGTAGCCTTCGCCCCAGATATTGAATAGCTCGACCCGTCCCGGCTCGACCCTGGAGCAACCCGTTTCACCCAGCACTTTGATGCCGAGCTCATGGATGAGGCGCTGCATGTTCGCGCCCTCGAGCGTGAAATCCATATAGGCTCCCAGCGCGCAGACAGTGGCAACGGTGACCTCGTGACCGGCGCGGGCGAACTTCTCGGCGAGGCTCGGGGCCATATAGTAAGGATCGTAGTTAACGATCATTACCCGTTTGCCGACCTTCTTCTTGCCTTCGAACACCTGCTCGGGTGTCAGCACGTGGGGCAGATTCGCGTCCGCGCCGGGAATCGGCTCGTGCGTGCGATGGTTGACGCCCGTCGTGCTCCACTTCGCGCCGGTAGCGATGATGACGCGTGCGGCCCCGTACGCGAGGATGTCGTCGGCCGACATCGGTTTTACACCGAGCGCCAACTGGCAAACCTTGTTTTTCTTGGTCAGCTTCTGGAGTTGCGTTTCGCGATAGTCGCGGTGGTAGCTCCATTCCGCCAGGCCCGGCAGCGTCGCGACGTCGTTCACGTAACCGCCGATCTTGTCCCGCGCGTCGACGAGGTGAACGACATAGCCGCGCTCCATCAGCACCCGTGCGCATTCCGAGCCTGCAGGACCGGCGCCGACGATCAGCACGTCCTGGTCCGATTTTGCCGGTTCGAATTTCTCCGGATGCCATCCGCGGCGGTATTCCTCGCCCGCCGTCGCGTTCTGCGTGCAGATGAACGGCACACCGCCCATCTCCCAGCGCGAGATGCAGACGTTACACCCGATGCAGGTCCGGATATCGTCGACCCGCCCTTCGTCGATCTTCTTCGGCAGGAACGGGTCGGCGATCGACGGCCGCGCGGCGCCGATGATGTCGATGATGCCCGACGACACCACCTGCAGCATCTTCTCCGGATCGTAATAACGGCCGACTCCGACCACCGGCTTGTTCGTCGCCTGCTTGATGAAGCGAATCCAATCGTTTTCGTGTCCGATCTGGTAGAAGCGCGACGGTCCCGCGTCTTCGCCCCATTCGGTGATGTCGCCGATATTCACGTCCCACAGATCGAGGTAGGGCGAAGCCATCTCGACGAATTTCAAACCGTCCTCGCCGATTTCGACGCCCTTGTTGCCGTACAGCGTATCGACCGCGCAACGAGTGACGAGCGCGCAATCGTCGTTCAGGGCATTCTTCAGTTTCTCGAGCGTTTCGATCCAGAAGCGCGCCCGGTTCTGGAAGCTGCCGCCATATTCGTCGGTGCGGCGGTTGTAGTACGGGTTGAGCCACTGCATCGGCCCGTAGGCGTGGGCGCCGTATACGTTGATGAGGTCGAATCCGGAATCTCGCGCCCGCAGCGCCGCGTCCACGTATTGCTGCTGCAGACGGAGGAGTTCGTCCTTGTCCGCTTCGTGGTTGTAGGTGAAGCCGGGGCAGCCCGGCACGGTCGCGAAATCCGAGTTGTACTGGCTCGGACCGCGCGAAATCGTCCGTGACTCCAGTCCCGGTGCGTGAGGCCCGCCGTAGAACAACTCGCAGCCGGCAAGCGAACCGTGGCTATGGACATGGTCCACCATCGCGCGCAGGTTCCGCATATCCCCTTGGTCCCAGATCCGGGCCGTGATCCGCAGCGTGTCGTCGCATTCGGGGTGAATCGAACATTGCTCCGTATTGACCGCGCCCCAGCCCCCTTCGGCCTTGATGCCGCGGTGGGCCATGTTCATGCCGGGGTGGTTGGTGCCAGCGCCATTGCAGTGCGGCACCTGGTAAAAGCGATTGCGAATGGTCTTCGAGCCAATCTGGACCGGGGTGAATAGGATGTCGTATCTCGGATCGCGAGCCATGCTGAACCTCCGTGGTGGACTTCGACTGTGAATCGACTTTCTCGACTACCTGCCAAGACAGAGAAAAACGCCTGAAACCGGATATTCGCGAAGGGATGGATTTAAGCGGTTAACTTCCGCCGGAAACACGAACCCGCATCGGATCGTAGAAGGGACAGCGCACGACGTTGCCGTCGAACAAGCTGCCGTCGGGATTTCGCACCTGGATTGCCGTCCCGATCGGCTGCGCTGCCGGTTGGAGATGGGCGAGGGCGATCGACTGCATGAGATGCTGGCTGTAGGAGGGGCTAGTCACGATCCCGGCTTCCTGCCCGTTTAAAAGAATCTGTGCTCCCGGTTCGACCGCCGCTTTGTGCTTTACCCAGATTCCGCCGTGCTTGAAGCGCTCCTTGCCCTTCGCTGCAAGAACGGCTTTCTTCCCGCGATATTCGCCGTTACCGGAAATCGTCCATCCCATGCCGACTTCCCACGGTGTCGTGTCTCCCTCGGGCATGTCCAGCGGATAGAACAGCAGGCCGGATTCGATGCGCAGAGCATTGAGTGCGGTCCACGACCCAGCCGTCAGCCCGTGTGCGCTGCCCGCGTCCACGGTCGCGTCCCAGATGTGCAGCGCGTCCGCGGAGCGGCAATAGATTTCGACGCCATATTCCCCGGTGAAGCCGCCGAGGAAGATCCGGACGTCGCGGCCGAAGAGCTTCACCTCTGCGTGGTCGAACCACTTGAGGCGCGAAAGGTCGAGCGAGCAGTGCGGTTGCAGCGCTGCGCGCGTCCGCGGTCCCTGAACCGCGAGAATGTTCAGCTCATCGTCCCAGCGGACCTGGACATTGCGGCCTTCCGCACTCGTGAGAAGATTTGCGGGTGTCGCGCCGCCGCCGTGGCACAACCGAAAGACGTCTTCCGCATCGCGCTGAACGATGATGTCGTCGACGATGGCCCCCGCGTCATCGAGTTCGCTCCCGACTTGGGCGGTGCCGGGCGCCATGGACAGGCAGTCACAGGACACGAGGTGATCCACGATCCGCGCCGCGTCCGGGCCGGTTACGCGGGCGGTATGGACGGCGGATACATCGAAGAGGCCGATCCGATTGCGCGTCGCCGCGACTTCGTCCGATGGGTCCGTTGCGTACGTCCAGGGCACCGCCATATCGTTGTACGCCCCGCCTCCGAGATCCGACCCCAAAGCGCGATGGCGCACATCCAATTCGTTTTTTCGCATTCCCGAGCTCCTTCAGCTTTTCGAGTGCTTGTGGAAACTAAAGCCGGTGTGGGCGAACCGGTTATCGCATACCGGCCACGGTGCATCGACAACGGAGAACTTCTTGAAACCTCTGTCCTTCAGTTTTAAAAGATCTTGCCACACGTCAATTCGCCGCAAACAGATAGATTCGAGTCAATTCAGAGGAGATGCGGGCGCCGACGTCAATTACGATTGACAGCCGCCTTGCACCAATTGCAATTCCACGAGCATTTATTGCCGGCGAGTGCTACCCGAGCCGAAATGGCCGAAGGATGAAATATCGCGGGCGCGAGATCAAACTTCGCTGTAATTGCGTTGTTTTGAAGAGTGGAGGTGTAGTTAGCGACGAAATGAATTCTGCGAGTCGGGAGGACGAAGCAGCAATTCTCACCTGTGGTTACCACCCGGGAGGTAGCTCCGGCATGGGCCCCTCACGACTTGCACGAACTCCTCGTGCAATTGCAGGAGGGCGCCGACCGCTTTGGCGGCAGACCGCGGGAACTGGTGGAAATGAGGGTGTCGCGCTGATTGTCGCGGCGCTAAACGATTACGGGCGGTATTTCGACCATCCGACGGGGCGAGCGGAACGGCTGACGTGGGCGCCGCTTGCGGAGAGGACGATCCGGTATTGCGACGGGGCGACCTCGCGGAGCCGCATCCGGGGCAAGGGGACGCCCGCCGCGCGCCGCACGGGACCAGTGTGTAGATATCGCCGGGCGGCCGTCCCGTCCTTGCCGTCCGCGTTCCGCTTGCCGCGGGGTTGCGCGTGTAACGTTGCTCTCCGGGCGGCACAACAGGCCGGCGTCGGTTTACAACGCGTCCTGAATGTCTGCGAGCGATTTGGTGATGAGCTCAAGCGCTTGTCGCGCTCCGACAGGCACACTGACGGCGATGTTGCTCCGCGTCTGCGGATGCCGCGGGTTGATCCTGATAAGCGGCCACCCGCTTCTTTCGGCGATCCAGCGGATCGCCGGAAGGTCGACGCCCGCGCCGAGTTCGATCACGACCGGGCTTGCGACATTCTGCACCCACGCATCGAAATGCTCGCGTTGCTTCTCGGTCCGGCTGTCAATCCACCCGAGATCGTCGAACATCAGGATGTTGGGACGCGCGAGTCCGCCGCAGTGAACGCATCGCGGGAGCGCTCTGGCGCTCCACTCGCACCGTTCGTCGTCGGTTTCGGGTTCGATGGAGTTCGCGGACCAGACGGTTTCGCGGCATGGACCGCAGCATTGCAGGTGATGAATCGAGCCGTGGATCTCCAGGATCCGCTCTTCGGCAAAGCCGGCCTTCTGGAATTGGCCGTCGACGTTGCTCGTGACGACGAATGCCCCGCGCGGCAGTCGACGGGCCATCGTCAGAAGCAGTCGGAATCCCGAATGCGGTACGGACTTTCGGTACAACGCGAGCCGATGCCCATAGAAACCCCAGGCTCGTTTCGGATTGGCGTCGAACGCAGCCGGATTCGCGATTGCCTGGAAGTCGATGCTGGCGTGTGCGAGTGCAGGATAGGCTTTCCAGAAGCCCTCGTTGCCCCGGAAGTCCGGCAAGCCGGAATCGACTCCCATCCCGGCCCCGGCCGTGATCAGCAGGCCGTCGGCCGAGGTGAGCAGCTTTGCAGCGCGAAGAATCGGGGCTGAATGCATGGCGCCAATCGTACGTCGGCGCCCGCGTCGGTGGGAATGCCATCCCGCGACGAGGCCGGCCGCCTACGCGAGGCGCCTCGGCGCGGGCGTTTAGCCCGGCAGTCGAATGCACGTTCGCCTGCACGGTGTCCGTTAAGGTCGTATCGCGGGGTGGCGCCTCGTCGGGAAACATGCGGTAATAGTGGCTCTTCGACGTTCCGAAACGAGGCATGAGCATGGCGATTCCTTCTGCGTCCGTCCCCGATGTCGAATCGGTGCGGGCGATCCTGCGACAAGTCATCGACCCGGAGGTCGGTGTCAACATCGTCGACCTCGGCCTTGTGTATCGCATCGACGTGAGCGCAGAGCAGGTCCTGATCGAGATGACGATGACGTCTCCGGCTTGTCCGATGGGCGACATGATCATGGACGACATCAACGCTGCGGTCGAAGCGGGGCTTCCGGAGGATATCCCCGTCGTCGTGCAACTCGTGTGGGAGCCCCCCTGGAACCCCGGGATGATGAACGAGGCGGCTCGCGAACATTTCGGCTGGCAGCGCGACCAGTAGCCGTTCGCGGTTAGTTTTCACCTCCCGCGCATTGTCGCGCGGCCGACACCCGTCGCTTCACGCCGCTCATGAAGGCCGCGTGAAATCCTTCACCTAACGGTCTTCGATTCGATGGATCCCCGTACCCTCGCGCGTTTCCCGTTGCTCGCGCTCGCAATGCTTTCGTTGCTCGCCGGTGTGCTCGGCGGCCTCGCGCGGCTTGCCGTCGACGTGCCCGCGTTCGGTGCGCAGGCGGGCGTCCACGGCGCGCTCATGATCGCGGCGTTCTTCGGTACCGTCATCAGCCTTGAGCGCGCGGTGGCGCTCGGACGGCTCTGGCCTTACCTCGCGCCGGCGCTCGCGGGTCTCGGCGGACTGACGCTGCTCGGCGGGCTCCCGGCGATTGTCGCGCAGTCGCTTTTCGCCGGCGGTGCGCTGACGCTTTTCGCCGGGAGCGTCGCGGTGATGCGGCGTCAGACCGTGTTGTTCACGGTCGTCCTCGCGCTGGGCGCCGCGAGCTGGCTGGTCGGGAACCTCGTCTGGCTCGCGACGGGCCTCGTCCAGGCGGCAATTCCGTGGTGGCTCGGCTTTCTCGTGCTGACGATCGCAGGCGAGCGGCTCGAACTGACCCGCTTTCTGCCCGCCCGTCCGGCCGCGGCGCCGCTTTTCGTCGCCAGCGTCGTCATCCTGCTGGCCGGTGCGCTTGCAAGCCACTGGCGGGAGGGGATGGGGTTGGGGGTTTTCGCTTGGGGGCTGCTCGCCCTGTCGGCATGGCTGCTGCGCTACGACATCGCCCGGCACAACGCGCGACAACGCGGTCTCACGCGCTTCATCGCGATCTGCCTGTTGTCCGGTTACGTCTGGCTCGCGATCGGCGCGGTTCTCGGGATCGGGGGCAACTTCGCCGCCGGCGCCCCGATGCGTGACGCCGCGCTGCATGCGGTCGTGCTCGGCTTCGTGTTCTCGATGGTGTTCGGGCACGCTCCGATCATTTTTCCGGCGGTCGCGAAGGTCCGGATTCCGTACCATCCGGTGTTCTACGCGCCCTTGATCGTCCTGCATGTGTCGCTCGCGCTCCGGGTGATCGGCAACGGCGACGACGCGTTCGTGTGGCGACAGCACGGCGCGCTCGTGAATGCGTTCGCGCTGCTGCTGTTCGTCGTGACGATGGTGACGAGCGTCGTGCGCGGACGGCGACGGAACCAAGCGAGTCGAACGGAGCCGCACGGCGAGATGCGCTGAATCGCTTACAGAATTTTCTGCACGCGCGCGCGCGGAGCGGGTGTCTCCGCCGCGGCGTCGGTCAGTGGCGCTCACTGCTTGGCGGCGCCGCCTTCAGCCGGAAAGACGGCCCGGTACAGCGATTCGGTCGCGTATGCCGCGATGGGGAGGGTGACGGTCAGCAAAAGCGGGATGATGACCGACGCGATGACCACGGCGCCGAGCAGGACGGCCCACAGGGCATTCGCGATGAAGCTGCGGAACACCGCACGGACACTGGCGTTGACGGCGACGACGAGA
Organism: Aromatoleum sp.; assembly: GCF_036675785.1. Lineage (NCBI taxonomy): Bacteria > Pseudomonadati > Pseudomonadota > Betaproteobacteria > Rhodocyclales > Rhodocyclaceae > Aromatoleum > Aromatoleum sp. Next base: position 23,986 of record NZ_JAKFEF010000062.1, on the reverse strand, counting down.
TTCTCGCGGCGGTCGATGATCAGCGGCACCGCGTAAACCGTCACGCAGAACACGATCAGCGCAAAGAAACCGCCGGCGACCGCAGCGCCGAACTGGTATCGCAGCACGATTCCGGAGAGGGGGAAGAGCGCCCCGCTGGCGTCCCGCCCGCCGACCATGAAGCTGTACAGGATACCGGCGTCGGTGATCCAGATCACGAACAGGAATCCGCACACGAGCAGGAGGCCCCAGAGGTCGCGCGAAGTGTTCCGGAAGCCCCTTGTGATGTCACGAAAGCCCGGGCGCCGGCCTTCGCGGACGGCCCGTGCGATCGCGAAAAAACCGGCGAGCAGGGATGGCGCAACGAGCATGAACCCGCCGATCAGCGGGACCGTCATCGGCGCGAAGCCCAGACGGATGACGGTCGTCAGCAGGACGATGCCGATGATCGCGAATGTCGCGGAGAACGCCATGCTGGGCACGGGCGCGCGTGCGAAGAGGCGGGCGCCGTCGACGATCGACGCGAACACCTGGGCGGGCGGGATGTACGTTGGTACCGGGCGTGAGCGGGCCATCGATTTCCCTGACGTCGAGTCGAATCACCGACAAGGCTATGCCGGCGGCGGCGCGGAAACCACGATGCAGGTCAATTCCCGAAAGGAAACCACGCGGAAATCGGTGCGCGCCGGGCGGACTTGCGCCCTCCCGAGCAAACCGTAATTCTCGGCAACGAAAGTGAACTTTTCGACTTGACGCTTATCAATTTCACGTGCCAATGCAGTGAATATGATCCCCGGTTCGCTTCGGGGATCACTCATTTGACCCCGGCATAACAGGAGATTCCGATGAAAAAAACCACGTTCGTTCTGGCCGCCTCGCTTGCGGTCCTTTTGTCCGCGTGCGGACAGAAGGAAAGCGAGGCGCCGGTGGCCCCTGCAGCGCCTGCAACCACCCCTGCTCCCGAAACGTCGCCCGCACCTGCAATGCCTGCGCCCGCTCCGGCTCCCGAAGCGCCCGCAGCCCCGGCGGAACCTGCGACCACGGCGCCCGCGGCACCGGACGCCGCCGCGACCGGCGCCGCGGCGGGAGGAACCTCCAGCGCGAACGGTGCGAGCGTGTTCAACAAGACCTGCGCGCTTTGCCATGCGGCAGGGGTTGCCGGTGCACCGAAGCCGGGCGACAAGGCCGATTGGGGGCCGCGAATCGCCCAAGGCAAGGAGACGCTCTACAAGCACGCGATCGAGGGCTTTACTGGCGAGAAGGGCATGATGCCCCCGCGGGGCGGCGGCGCTTCGCTGACGGATGACGAAGTCAAGGCGGCCGTGGATTACATGGTCGGAAAATCGAGCTGATTCGTGCCGAAGCCGGCCCGCAATTACCGGGCCGTCGAGAGAACGGGAACCGCTGCGGCTGTTCCCGTTTTTTTGATCCGGGGATTCCGCACGAAGGGATGAAGATCCACCGGAGGACGGGTTGCGCCGTCCCGGTTCCTGTTTCTCCGGGGCCGCGCGGCGACTGCGAAAGCTTCGCGAGAATGCCCAGTGTCGGATCGCAGGTCAGGCACCCGGTGCCAAGCACGCACCCGGCCAAATCAACGCGAAAAGGCGCGGCCCGGCCCGCGGAGCGCCTTCAGCCCTCGTCGAGAATCCCGAGCGTCGGATCGTCGAGCAGGGCCTGAACCAGCCGGACCATATTCTCGGTCGGCATACGGTCCGGGCGGGTCACCGGATCGGGGCGCAGGCTTCCGTTCGCGTCGTGGAGGTGGTTCGGAAACGTCGCGAGTTCGCGATGCAGCGGCGCAGTGTCGATGCCTGCTTCGGCATCGCCGTACGACCACCGCATTGAGTAGGCGTCGGGCGCCGCGTAGCGCACTGTCAGCATGACGCCGTTGTCTAGGGCGACGACGAGCGCATCCTGTTTTTGCTCAGCAGGTCGGGCGAGGCGTTGTCCGAAAGTCTCATCCACGGCCGCGGCGAGTTCGATATGGAGGCTCATTTGCGGCCGATCTCCTTGAGGCATTCCGCGAGCAGTGCGCGCACGGTTTCGCGTGTGTCGTAGAGAATTCGCGCGCCGAGGTAGCGCTCGTACGCGGGATGCTCAGGAAGTTTCCCCGTATAGATGCCTTCGAGCAGCGCGATTTCGTCGGCGACATCGTAGCTCTTGAGAATCGCATCACGGTTCTCGCGCAGCTCGTAGATCAGGCGGGAGAGGCGTTCGAGCTGGGCGGCGTCGTCGGGCTCGAAGCTGTCGTAAAAATCGGCCATGTTTACATGCTCTTGTCGTGAAGCGCGCCGCCGTCGGTCGCGGCCATCCCCGGGGTGACGTCGGCGAACGCGAGCACCTTCCCGCCGTGCTCGGCGGCGAACTTCTGCGCGTCGCCTTCGAGCGCGAACGACGCGATCGTCGGTCCCATCGAGCCGTGACGCGAGCTGCCGTGGACGTACCAGGCGTTCTTCGCATCGATCCAGTTGTTCTTCGGCTCGTTCCAGTCGGCTTTGCCCATGTCCTGGACGAACAGCGCCCGCACTGGACGGACCTGTTCCGGCTTCAGATAGACGGAGAACATCTCGACCGTGTCGCAGAAGAACTCCGGCTCGGATTGGTCGGCGTAGTGGATCTGCGCCTTCGGGCCGGGATAGTCGGCTAGCAGCATCCCGTCGAGGGAGCACGAGGTGCTGCGGTCGATTTCGACCGGGACCAGCGCCGCGGTCTGTTCGGATTTGCCGCACGCGGCAAGCAGCGTCGCTGCGAAGCAGATCACGAGGAGGTTGCGAAGAAGGGGGTTGCGCAAGGGGTTCATGCGGGGGTGCGGACTCGATTCGCGTCGGGCGTTCATTTGCCAAATCTCCAGCTGGCGACACCGAGCGGTGCCACGATCCACGCGAGCATCACCAGGGTGAGCAGCCACGGCTCCGCCAGCGCGCGGGGGAAAACGGTCGCGAGTCCATACAGCGTGCGGACTTCGTCGAGCGTGAAGATGTTGAGAATCCGGAAGACGTCGGCCGGATTGAGCAACAGCAGGTAAGGAAGACTCTCGCCGCCGTAGCTGCCGCCGGTGACGACGAGGACGCCGAGCAGCAGCAGGTCGAACACCAGCACGAAGAAGAACCAGGTCGCGATCGCGAGCCCCGACGCACGCGTACGATCGGCGGCGAACACTGACAGCATTACCGCGATGCTCAGGAACGCCATGCCGAGCAGCACCGAGCTCGCGACGAAGCCGAAGAAATGGAAGAGGGCGGTGAGGTCGAGTTGCGCCGAAAGGACGACCGCGACGAGGCCGAAGCCGGCGACGGTCGAAAAGGCGAGGGCTCCCGCGAGTCCGAAATACTTGCCCAGCAGCAGTTCGAGGCGGGTGATCGGCATCGACAGCAGCAGGTCGAGCGAGCCGCGTTCGCGCTCGCCGACGATCGCGTCGAAGCCGAGCACCAGCGCGATCAGCGGGATCAGGTAGATCACGAGTGACACGAGGCTCGCGATCGTGACCTCGATCGAGCGGAAACCGATCGTGCCCTGTTGCGCGGCGCCGAAATAGGCGATGACGAGCGCGAAGGCGGTGAATACCAGCGCAACGGCGAGCACCCAGCGATTGCGGATGCGGTCCCAGAATTCCTTGGCGGCGATCGTGCCGATTTGTCGCGGTTCCATGCTTCTAATCCGAGAAACCGAAGAACACGTCTTCGAGCGAAGGTTCGTGAACGTGGAGGTCGACCATCTTTCCGCCCAGCGAGGCGAGCGCCTGCATCACGACCATCTTCTGGTCGCGCCGGCACTGCACGGCGACGTGATCCTCGCGCGCTTCCACCGCGAGCACCGGCAGATCGCACAGCGCGCCACGAACGCTTTCGAAATCCGGCGGCGCGAGCCGCACCTGGAACCACAGTGGCAGATCCATCTGTTCGCGCAGCGCCTGGACCGTGCCGGTCGCCTGCACCTTGCCGTCCGCCATGATCGCGAGGCGGTCGACCCGTTCCTGGATCTCGGCGAGGATGTGCGAGGTCAGGATCATCGTCACCCCGTCGGCCTTGAGGCGGCGCAGGATCAGGTAGAACTCGCGGATCGCCTCGGGGTCGAGGCCGGTCGTCGGCTCGTCGAGGAACAGGATCCGCGGCCGTCCGAGGAGGGCCTGCGCGAAGCCGAGCCGCTGCCGCATGCCTTTCGAATACTCGCGGACGCGGCGGTTCGCTGCGGCGGCGAGGCCGACGCGCTCGAGCGCGGCACCGCATTCGTTCGCCGGCACCCGCTTCAGGCGGGCGAAGAAGCGCAGGGTTTCGAGGCCGGTGAGATTGTCATAAAGGACGACGTTTTCCGGCAGGTAGCCGACAGTCCGGCGCACCGCGCGAAAGCCGCTTCCGGTCACCGGCGCGCCCGCGATGCGGATGTCGCCCGACGTCGCGGGGATGAGGCCGAGCATCATCTTGAACAGCGTGCTCTTGCCGGCGCCGTTGTGGCCGATGAGGCCGAATAGCTCGCCGCGGCGGACGTCGAGATCGACGCCATCGACGGCGCGAATCGGCCCGTAGTGCTTCGTCGCGCCGTGCACGGCGACGACCGCGTCGGCGCTGCGGTCAGCGGGAGCCGGGATAGTGCCTGCCAATCCAGTTTCTCCAGTTTTCATGTTTCGGCCGCATCAGCGGATTGCGGTCGACGATGCTCGGCGCGCGCAGCAGCGGAAATTGCTGCCCGACCAGGCGCAGGGTCTGCACTGCCGGGCTCGCGAGCAGCAGTTTCATCAGCGGGTGCTGCCACGACAGGCGGTCGACGAGGTCGTTCGCCTCGTACTGCACGTCCCCCAAACCGTCGCCGTCGCGGTCCCAGCCGAGATAGTTGCTCCAGTAATTGCCTTCCTTGACGCCCCAAGGCTCGTCGCGCGCGCCGACGTAGCGGACCTGCTCGCGGTTGCCGATGAAATCATTGCGCTCGACGACGTTGTTCTTCGAGCCGGCCCAGAGGTGTGTGCCGACGATATTGTCGACGACGAGATTGCCGCGTAGCGTGTTGTACTCGGCGTCGTAAATGAAAAAGCCGCGCTGGTTGCCGGCGACGATGTTGTCCTCGACGACCGAGTCCTGGATCGTGCGCAGCATGATGCCGTGGTCCGAGTTGCCCCAGGCGCGGTTGTTGCGGACCTCCTGGTCCCGCACCTCCATCAGCGCGAGGCCGCCGCGATTCATATAGACGTCGTTGTCCTCCCACAGGTTGTAGTAGGAGTTCATGTAGTGCGTGCCGTAGCGGCTGTGGTGCAGGCGGTTGCCGCGGAACACGGCGCGGTGTGATACGTCGACATAGATCGCGTCGCGCACGAAGCTGATGTGGTTGCCGATGATGCGCGCGCCGGTCGTGTTGTAGAGCTGGATGCCGTTGCCGCGCTGCGATGACTGGTAGTCGCGCTTGCCGGTGATCACGTTGTTCTCGATCCGCACGTCGTTCGCCTTCTCGATCCAAAGCCCGAAGAGGTTGTACGTGAGGTCGCAGTTGCGCACGATCGCCCGGTGTGCGCCGGGCCGCAGGTAGATGCCAGCGTTCTGACCGCCGAGGCTGTCGCCGGAATCGCGGACGATCAGGCCGTCGATGACGACGTCCTCCCCCGTGACGCGGATCGTGTCGTCCTTCATCCCGCCGCTCAGCGTCGGGCGGTCGATCCCCTTCAGAGTCAGCGACTTCGCGATGAGCAGGTTCTCGACGTAATGGCCGCGCTCGACTTCGATCACGTCGCCAACCGCTGCGCGTTCGATCGCCGCCTGGATCGACTGGCCGGGCACGACGGTCAGCGTCGCCCCGTGCGCCGCGCCGTAGAGGAGCAGCGCTGCGGACAGCGCGAGTTCGAGCAGCGAGCGGCGCATCGGCGCGTGCCTAAGGTACCAGCAGGCCCAGGGACTTGAATGCGAGAAACAGCGTCGCGCCGATCAGCAGATTCTTGAAGCCTACGTAGCAGATCATGTCCATCGTGTTCGCGACGCGATAGCGTCGGCCCCACCACGGGCCTTCTTTCACGTACGGCTTCGAACCGAGGCGCACGACGACTTCGAAGACGCTCCAGCCGAACCACCAGCCGATCACGGCGCCGGCCGGCAACTCGCCCATCGCGGCGAGCACCCAAACGACGCTCGCTGCAAGCGCGAGCGCGAGGCTGGCGGCCTGTATCGCGCGCTGGCGTTGAAAGCCCTGTCGGCTCCACGGCCACAGGTGGTCCCAGATTTCGGCGGCGAGGATCGCGAGCGCGCTGTCCCGGTGCGGGTAGGGCGTCGCCGGATCGGTCGGCATTGTCGGATTGACCATTGTCGTAATCTCCAGATCTCGTCGCGATCAGGCCGCGGACTTCGCTTCCGAGGCCGGTGCTGGCTCGATCGGGATGTAATACCCGTCATTGCCGATCGGGGTCAGCGGCAGGCCGGCCTTCGTGCGGCGCTTGCGCTCCTGTGACAGCGCAGGGCAGGCGCGCTCGTCGGTGTAGAGGACCATGCACTCGAGGCAGTGCAGGCACTCGCGCTGGTCGATGCGTCCGTTCGCGTCGATCGCCTGCGCGCCGCACGCCACTCCGCACGCTTTGCAGGAATTGCACTTCTGCTTGCGGTCGAGACCGAACCAGCGGAACGTCGAAGGCATCGCGAGCGAGGCGCCGAGCGGGCACAGGTACTTGCAGAACGGCCGCTCGATGAAGATCGACAGCCCGAGCAGACCTGCGGCGAACAGCGTGTAGGGCCAGCTGCGGTTGAACAGGCCGACGAGGAAGGTCGTCTTGAACGGCTCGACTTCGGCGAGCTTCTCCGCGAGTCCCATCGAGAAGAACGACACCGCGAGCAGCCCGAAGAACACGGCGTACTTCACCCACTTCAGGCGGTCGTGCCACTTGCGCGGCAACTGGAACTGGAAGCGCTTGAGGCCGACGACGCTGCCGAGCTTGTACAGCAGTTCCGACAGCGAGCCGAACGGGCACAGCCAGCCGCAGAACAGGCCCCGGCCCCAGACGAACACCGTGACGATGATGAAGATCCAGAACAGGAAGATGAACGGGTCGGTCAGGAACAGCTCCCACTTCCACTGGAACAGCAGCGCGTGGAACCACGTCAGCACCTGCGTGATCGACGGCTGCGCGAGCAGCCCGAAGCCGACGTAGCCGATGCTCACGACCCACGCGGTGTACTTGAACATATTGACCGGCCACTTGTTCTTGTGCGTCGAGCGGCGCGTGAGGCGGTCGCGGAACGTGTAAGCAGTGCCGACGCCGAGGAGCAGCGCGGCGAACAGCCCGATCTCGACGGCGCGCGTCTTCCATACGCGGACCCACGGCGCGTCTGGCTTGACGACCTCGGGTCGGCCGCCCTCGAGGTACGCCGCGGGCAGCCAATACTCGCTGTCGAAATTCGCGAAGCTGCGCGCACCGGTTTCGCGGTCGACCCGGTTGCCGAGAAACACGAGCTTCCACGGGTACGCGCCCGAGAAGGCCGGTGAACGGATGATGAAGATCGACGACTCGTTGAACGCCGGCGCGCCCGCCGCCGGAATGCCGTAGAGATTCACCGCGTCGAGGTCGCGGAACGTGAACGAGTCCGCGCCCTGGCGTACCTGCACGCGATCGTAGATGCCGCCGCGCACGAAGCCCGAGCCCTTGAACGATTCCTTGCCCGCGGTGCGGATCACGAACAGCGCATGTTCGCCTTCCTTCAGGCGGCTCATCAATGCGCGCCACGGCCCGTCGCCGAGGACTGCCCGGCCGACGTCCGGCTGATTTAGGTAGCCGTACCACAGCTCGATGAACGGCTCCTTGCCGCGCGGCAGTCCGACCTGCTCGGGCGTCACCGTCAAGCGCTGGATGCTGCCTTCCTTCACGAGCGCCGCCCAGTCGGGCTTCGCGCCGGTCTCGATGAACTTCGCCTGTTCGCGGATCGTCGGCTTCAGGATGCCGACCTGGCGACCAACCGCGGTGCCCGAAGTCATCATTACTTGGTTCTGCGCGATCACGGTCACCGTCGCACCGGAAATCGCGTCGAGGCCGATGATGTCTTCTTCGGGGCGGGAGCGGCCGATCTCGATGTTGTCGCCGATGAACTTGCCGAGGTACTGCTGGTTGAAACGGATCAACGCCGATTCGGGAATGCCGAGCAGAAGAATCGGTTCGGAGTGCTTCAGGATCTTCACGCCTGTGAAATGACCCTGCAAATCCATGCCGACCAGCGTGACGACCGGCTTGCCCGAGTACGCGGGCGTGTCGGTGATGTCGGTCGACAGCATCACGTAGCCGACCTTGCGCTTCGCCCCGTTCTCGTCCGCATAGCCTTCGACGTACGGGGGCTGTCCCTTGCGCTCCGAGAACGAGGTCGCGCCGGGCAGCACCTCGCCGCACGGGACATGGTCGCACATCTGCGGGGCGGTATTGAGTTCGTCGGGAAGCTTCGCCTCGTACGCGTCGGCGAGGGCTGCGGATGCGGGCAGCACCAGCGCGAGGGAAACCAGAATGTTCCGAAGTACGGCCGGGAAGTTCATGGCAGTTCCGTTTGCGGGGGTATTGGCAGTCTAAAAACCCTGCCCCCGTATGTAATTGTTCCTGGTCAATTAATAAATTAGTGACTGCTGAAACAGCAAAAAAACGAGGGGCGCGCAGCCCCTCGAAACGATCACCCCATCGGTTTCCCCCGGTACGGGGGAGGGTGTTGCACCTGCCGGAAACAAAACCCATCCGGCAGGTCTTGCGAGACGGAAGCGGCGTCGCTTACGCCTCGACAATCATGCGGCTGCGCATCTCGAGGTGCAGCGCGTGGCAGAAGTGCGTGCAGTAGCACCAGAACACGCCGGCCTTGTCGGCCTTGAAGGTCACCGAGGCAGTTTCCTGCGGGTTCACGATGAAGTTGATGTTGTACTTCGGAATCGCGAAGCCGTGCGTCAAGTCTTCGATCTTGTCGAGGTTCGTCAGGATCAGCGTGACTTCGTCGCCGACCTTCACCTTGAACTCCGGCAGGCTGTACGCCGGGGCCTGCGAGGTCAACTTCACGGTGACCTTCTTGCCCTCGCGGAACACCCCGGACTCACTAGGCAGCTTCACCGCATGCGGGAAGTCCTCGAGCGTGTAGACCTGCTTCGGACTGAGCAACTCCCGCTTGAAAATGATGAAGTCATGCGGCTCGGGACGGACCGGGTGGTCGGCGACGTGCACCATCTTCTCGCCCGAGATATCGACCAGCTGTTCGGTTTCCGCATGCAGCGGACCGACCGGCAGGAAGCGGTCCTTCGAGAACTTGCATCCGACGCACAGCCACTTGCCGTCCGCCGCGACGGTTTCCGATTGCGACGCGTTGATGTGGCCCGGCTGGTAATGCACGTCCAGCCGATCGACGACGTACTGTGCCGCCTTGTCACCCCCGTGGAACTTGATCGCCGCGTCGATGTTCCACTTCACGATCTGGCTGTCGAGGAACAGCGTCGTGTATGCATTACCGCGGCCGTCGAACGCCGTATGCAGCGGGCCGAGGCCGATCTCGACTTCGGCGACGATCGCCTGGTCGGGGTTCTCGAGCTTGCCGTCGAACCAGTCGAGCACCTTCGCAACTTCGATCACCGTCGCGGTCGGCGACAGTTTGCCGGCGCAGATGAAGTACTTGGTGTCCGGGGTGGCGTTCACGCCGTGCGGATTCTTCGGGACGCTGACGGTGCAGGTGAGCGCGGTCTTCGGATCCTTGTTCGCTGCGCGCGTGCCGTCGACGACGGGGACTTTCGAATCGCCGATCGTGGTGTACTTGCCGTCCTTCACCGCCTGCTCGATGCGGGCGATGTTGAAGAACAGGCACGCGTCGCGTTCGGCCGACATCATGTCTACGTAATGGACGCCGCTTTCGAGGTTGTACTGGTTCGTCGCGGCGAGCTTGCCGTCGAACGACGTCGCGGTGAGGTCGCAGTTGCCGTCGATCAGGACTTGCCAGCGGACTTCCATCGATTCGGCGTCGACGCAGGTGAAGAGCGCACGGTATTTCGACGTGTCCTCGAGATCGGTCCCGTTATTCGGCAGCGGAACCTGGAACTCGGCACCGCAGAACACGCGGGTCGTGTAGTTGATGGCGGGATCGACCGGGTCGCGCTTGTCCGGGAAGATGCCGTGGAAACCCTGGACGTTCGGGATTTCAATGATCTTGTCGCAGATAAAATAGTCGAGCCGGATGCGGGCGATGCGGCTGTTGATCTTTTCGTTGATCCACGCGTAGCGGCCGTCGTAATTGCCGTCCTTGTACGACGCGTGCGTGTGGTGCGTATCGCCAACGGTGTACTTCAAGCTGCCGTCGGGCTTCGTGCCCATGATCGCTTTCGATTCGTTCGTGAGGCCCCAGCCGGTCAGCGCGTCGGGGACGAAACACGGCACCCGGTGCAGCTCCCGGCCCGAAGGCATGCCGAGCACGCGGAAGTCGCCGGTGTGGCCGCCGCTCCACAAACCGTAATACGTATCGAGTTCGCCCGGCTTCAGATGCACGCCAGCAGACGTCGCGTGCGCCGCAGGAGCGGCGCCGGGCGCCTCGGCGCCCGGCGCCGGGGCCTGTTCCTGCTTGCATGCGGACAGGCCGACGGAAAGGCCCGCGCCGGCGAGACCGGCGAACGCGGCGGTGTTGAGGAACTTGCGGCGGCTCGGGTCCGGTTGGCCGTCAAGCTTTTGATCCGGGTGCTGGCTCATGTGATCGACTCCGTTTTACAAGGTGATCGCTTCTTCATCGACGTTCGCTCGCCCTTGCCGCAAGGGCGGGACCGTCTTGTGATTAGGTAAGGTTGGGCGCGCGGGCTGCGTCGGGCGCACGCGGCACTTTAGGACAGCATGCTCCACGAATCCTTGACCAAGATTAAGGAAACCCGGTAGTCGAAGGGGATTTACAGGCATGCCGACGGGCAGGACGCGGCGCGGGGCTCAGGCCGGCGACAGCGACACGAAGATCATCAGCACCAGCGGGATCCACAGCACGACGGCGACGCTGTACACCATGTAGGCGACATGCAGCGTCTCGAGGTCGTCGGCGATCTTCAACTGGTCCCGGATATCGCGGTGGAGCGAGCGCAGCGCGACGACGTGCGCGAGCAGGTGAGCGGCGACGAGCGCCGCGAGGCTCGGCACCGCGAGGACGATGGCCGACGCCCACAGCGGTGACGCGGTGCGGGCCGCGAACACATAGGCTTGCGCCGGTGAGGGGCGCGATTGGCTGGAGGGTGCCGTCAGGCGCAGCATCGCGGCGACGAGGGTGACGGTTGCGAGTTCGGCGACGAACACGAGCAGCGCGATCCATTCCCAGTTCGCGGACAGCGGGTCGAGCCGGTAGACCTCCGGGTGATCGCGCATCGCGAACACGATCATGAGCGGCGGAATCGCCGCGAACGGCAGGACGGTGCGGACGAACGTCGCGGTCCGAGTAGGTGTCGAGGGCGCCAATGCCGTCTCCGTCGGCCCGGGGTCAGGCGTCGGGATCCTGGACGATTCCCTGTTCCACCGCAAATACCGCGGCCTGCACGCGGCTCGTTAGGTTGAGCTTGCGCAGGATGTTCTGGACGTGGATCTTCACCGTGCTCTCGGCGAGGTCCAGTTCACGGGCGATCTCCTTGTTGCTCTGGCCGCGCGCGATGAAGCCGAGGATCTCGCGCTCGCGCGGCGACAGCTTGTTGAGTTCGGACGCGACGACGGCCTGCGCGGGGTTGGCGCGGGGCGGGAGCTCGCCGCGCACGCCCTTCAGGAGTTTGCCCATCATCTGCGGCGAGATGATCGATTCGCCTTCGGCCGCCTTGTGGATCGCCGAGATCAGGGTTTCGGCCTCGATGTTCTTCAGCAGGTAACCGCACGCGCCCGCGCGCAACGTTTCGATCAGGTCCTCGGCGTCCTCGGAAACCGTGAGCATCAGCACGCGGGAGGCGGGCGACTCCTCGGCCATCATCGCCGCCGCGTCGCGGCCGGACAGGCCCGGCATATGCAAGTCGAGCAGCACGACGTCCGGCTCGAGCTGACCGGCACGCTTGACACCCTCCATGCCGTCGCCGGCTTCCCCGACGATTTCGAACTCCGCGTGGCGCTGCAGCAGCGACTTGATGCCGCTGCGGAAAAGCGCATGGTCGTCGACAAGAAGCACGCGGATCGGCTCTGGCATCAATGAATTTCCTTGTACAGGCGGGGGAGTTCGAGGCGAACTTCGGTTCCGTTGCCCGGTGACGAGCTTACCGCGAACTTGCCGCCGATGCGCACGGCGCGTTCCCGCATGATCTGCAGCCCGATGTGCGCTTCCCGCGCGGCCGCGCTGCGATCGGCTTCGTCGAAGCCGACGCCGTCGTCGCGCACGGTGACGACGAGCCCCTCGACGCCGCGCCGCACCGCGACTTTCACCGAGCGCGCGTTCGCGTGCTTGCGCACGTTCGACAGCGCCTCCTGCACGATGTAGAGGATCTGCGTTTCCGATTCGGCATCGAGCGGCGCGGCGTCGCCTTCGATCTTGAGATCGGTCGCGATACTGGTCTGGTCGGCGAGGCGACGCAGCGTGGCGCCGATCGCCATCCCGAGATCCTGCTTCTCGACCCGCGTGCGGAAATGCACCAGCAGCTCGCGCACGTCGTCATAGCTCTCCTGCACGCCCTGGCGGAGCATCGCGAGAGTGTCGCGGGCTTCGCGCGGTTCGTCGCGGTCGAGCGCGTCCTCGAGCATCTGCACCTGCAGGTTCATGAACGCAAGGCCTTGCGCGATCGAGTCGTGCAGTTCGCGCGCGAGCAGGTTGCGCTCTTCGGACACCGCGAGTTCGCGGCCGCTCGCCTGCAGGCGCTGGTTTTCGATCGCGATGCCGAGCTGCTGGCCGAGCGTCTCGAGCAGCAGCTGGTCGGATTCGGAGAGCGGCCGCATGTCGGTGAAATACAGGTTGTAGATGCCGAGCGTCTGCTTGCCCGCGGTGATCGCGGTCGCGGAGACGACGCGGAATCCGGCGAGCCGGCAGCCGCCGAGCGTCAGCAACGCCGACGGGCGGTCGACCTCGCAGACGAACGACGAGCCGCGCCGGGCCGCTTCGCCGCAGACGCAGTCGCCGCAGTCGAGCACCGCTTCGCGGATGATGAAGCTTTCGTCGAGTCCGAGCTGGACCGTCAGGCAGAGGTTGTGCGAATTGTGGTCGAGCAGCCGCGCCGAACTCGCTCGCGCGCCGAACGTCGCCTGCACCCGCTCGAGGAATCCCTGGCACAGGCCGTCGACGTCGTTCGGTTCGCGCAGGAAGGCGCCGATGCTGTAGAGGATTTCGAGCTCGCGGTTCTTTTCGGCAAGGCTCTGCGTCTTTGCGACGACGCGTTCTTCGAGCGTCCCGTAGAGGCCTTGCAGGTGCACCGCCATGCGGTTGAAGCCTTCGGACAGCTCGCCGAATTCATCGCTCGCGAGCACCGGCACGCGAGCGTTGAAGTCGTCCTGTTCCATGCGCTTCATGCCGTCCTGCAATTCCGACACCGGCCGGATCACGAGGACGAAGAAGAAACGGATCAGGACCAGCGTCCCGATGACCGCCAGCGCGATCAGCGAGACCTGCGACGCGCGCAGGATATCGGTGTTGCGCGCGTAGCTGCGTTCCATCTTCAGCACGACGTCGTTGACGCCAGTGACGAAACTCTTGACCGTGTGGTCGAACTCCACGAGGTTCGACGTCAGGCGTCCGGGCTCGGGTTCGAGCAGGATGGCGTCGAGCACGGGACGAATCCGCGTCTTCCAGAATTGCGCTATCCGCTCGACGTCGCGGGGAATGCCGGCGTCCTTCGGGATGAAAAGCGGCCGTTGCGGATCGCCGCGCCGCAATTCGTCGAGGACCCGCTCGAAGTCGTCGAGCTCGCGCCGCAGCCGGTCCGCGAAGGCGAGCGGCTCGGCGAGCGAGCTGGCGTTGGCGCGCCACAGCATCTGATCGATGCGATGCGCCCGCATCCGCAGGCTGCCCGCGTCGTTGATCGCGGCGGCGGCCCCCTGCAATTGCCAGGACATGAAAAGCGTCAGCCCGATCGCAGTCAGCGCGACGACGAAGAACACCAGCAGGATGCCGGTGATCTTCGTGGCGAGACTGTTTCGGGCTGGCAGCATGGATGTGACCGGTTGGGGGAGGGCGCAAGACTACGGTGCGACCAGCCCCCGAAGCAAGACCGGACGGCGGGGTTTGCCGTCCGGCCGTCGGCGTTCAGGCCGACGCGGTCGCCTTCACGCGGCGCTTCGAGCGGACGATCTGGTACGCGCGGCCGACATAGGAGAGCGGCGCGGTCAGGATATGCACGAGGCGGGTGAAGGGGAACAGCAGGAACACCGTCATGCCGAGCACCATGTGCAGGCGGAACACCGGCTCGACGTCGGCGAGCAGCGACGGTTGCGGCTGCAGCGTCAGCACGCTCTGCACCCAGCCCGACAGCGCGAGCATCACGGCGGCGTCGCCGTGGTTCGCGTGGCCGATCGACACCGGCAGCGTCGACAGGCCAGCGAGCAGCGTGATCATCAGCCAGCTCAGGATGAACGCGTCCATCCGGCGGCCGGCTGCGCGCACCCGCGGGTTGAACATCCGGCGCAGCCACAGGATCGCGCCGCCGATCAGGCACATCGTGCCGAACACGCTACCGGCCATGATCGCGAGCCACTGGTGGTCCATGTCGGAGACGCCGAGCGCGATCCACAAGCCGTGCGGCAGCACCAGACCGGCGAAATGGCCTCCGAAGATCGACAGGATGCCGACGTGGAAGAGGTTGCTCGCGAGCCAGACGTTGTTCTTCGACAGCAGCTGCGACGAGTCGGTCTTCCACGTGTACTGCGCGTTGTCGTACCGGACCCAGCTGCCGACGATGAAGATCGTCAGCGCGATGTAGGGGTAAACCCCGAAAAAGAAGTTCAGCAGATTCATTGATGTCTCCTCAGGCGGCCAGGCGGGCGAGGCTGCCCTGTTTCTCGATGATCCGGATCAGCGGCGCGTACGCGCTGCCGGATTTTTCCAGGTTGTCGGCGAGCACCTTCAGCACTTTCGCGACGTCGGCGAGGAACACGCGTGCCTCGTCGAGCCACAGCGTCGAGACGAACTCGAGGATCACCGGCAGGTAGTCCGGCAGCTCCTTTTCGTCGGCCTTCAGCCCGTAGCTGCGGTAGAACTCGCCGAGGTCGATCAGCGCGGGCCCGCGCGACTTTTCCTCGCCGAAGATGTGGTGCGTGAGATGCAGGCTGTGCTCGGCCGTGAGGTCGAAGTTCTGCACGTACGCGCCTTGCAGCGCCATCGGGTCGGCCTCGAGCAGCGTCGTGATGAAGCTCGCGATCGTTTGCAGCTCGACCGCGCTGAACGCGTCGGCCTCGTCGAGGCCCTCGACGAACGCGAGCGGGTCGTTGCCGGCCGTTTCACGCAGCGACGCGAGGAGCTCGTCGGACGGGTAGTCCAGCAGGACGGACAACAGGCGGAAGATTTTCATCGTCGTTTCCTTCAATCGCGGGGTTCGGCGACCGGAGCCGGGTTGCGCGGCTCGGCGGACGTCGTGCGGCGCTCGGGGAACAGCGAGAAGGTGCCGTGCCCCTTCGACGTATCCGCGCCGAACGTGAAGCCGTTCTGCCCCTGGAACGCGTGGTAGTCGTCGAGGCGGATCTCCTCGTGCGCGGTCGGCACGACGAAGCGGTCTTCGTAGTTCGCGATCGCCAGATAGCGATACATCTCCTTCGCGATGTTGTCGTCGATGCCGGCGCGCAGCAGCGGGCCGAGATCGGGCTTGCCGTCGACGTGCACCGAGCGCATGTACGAACGCATCGCGAGCAGGCGGTTGAGCGCGGTCTGGATGTACTCGGTCTTGCCGGCGGTCAGCAGGTTCGCGAGGTACTGCACCGGCAGGCGCATCGCTTCGGCCTTCGGGATCACGCCGTCGGCCTCGGTCGGCAGGTTCTTCTGGTCGATCTGCGACTGCACCGGCGAGAGCGGCGGCACGTACCAGATCATCGGCAGCGTGCGGAACTCGGGGTGCAGCGGGAACGCGATCTTCCACTCGACGGCCATCTTGTAGATCGGCGACTTCTGCGCGGCGTCGATCCAGCTCTGCGGCACGCCGTCCTTGATCGCCTGTTCGATGATCTTCGGGTCGTACGGATCGACGAAGAGGTCCAGATGCGCCTTGTAGAGGTCCTGCTCGTTGTCGGTCGAGGCGGCGTCGAGGAGCTTGTCGGCGTCGTAGAGGATGATGCCGTTGTAGCGGATGCGGCCGACGCAGGACTCGGAACAGACGGTCGGCAGGCCGGACTCGACGCGCGGGTAGCAGCCGATGCACTTCTCGGCCTTCGAGGATTCCCAGTTGAAGAACACCTTCTTGTACGGGCAGCCGGAGATGCACATCCGCCAGCCGCGGCAGCGGTCCTGGTCGGCGAGCACGATGCCGTCTTCCTCGCGCTTGTACATCGCGCCCGACGGGCACGACGCGACGCACGCCGGGTTGATGCAGTGGTTGCAGATGCGCGGCAGGTAGAGGTGGAAGGTGTTCTCGAACTGCTTGTACATCTCCTTCTGCATGTTCGCGAAGTTCGAGTCCTGGGCGCGCGCGGCGAATTCACCGGCGAGGTCGTCCTCCCAGTTCGGGCCCCAGGTGATCTTGTCCATCTTCTCGCCGGTGATCTGCGACACCGGGCGCGCGGTCGGCGCGGCTTCCGACAGCGGCGCGTTCTGCAGGCGCGCGTAGTCGTACGTGAAGGGCTCGTAGTAGTCGTCGATCTGCGGCATGTTCGGGTTCGCGAAGATCTGGATCATCTTCTTGATCTTGCCGCCGGCCTTCAGCTCGAGCTTGCCATTGACCTTCTCCCAGCCGCCTTTCCACTTCTCCTGGTCTTCCCAGTTCTTCGGATAGCCGATGCCGGGCTTGGATTCGACGTTGTTGAACCAGGCGTACTCGATGCCCTTGCGGTTCGACCACACGTTCTTGCAGGTCACCGAGCAGGTGTGGCAGCCGATGCACTTGTCGAGGTTGAAAACCATCGCGAATTGCGCGCGTATCTTCATTTGAATCTCCTGTGTCCTTTTACGTACTCCGCAGCGCGGGAGCGGGCGGGGAAGGGGTGAGGGGTCAGCACCCCTTGCCCGTCGCCGCGTGCCCGCGCGCGAAGTACTCGGTCGTGTGCGTTAGCGGGTCCCGATGCCGACCGGGTTGCGCTGCGCCTCGCGTTCGGGCGTCAGCGGCCGTTCGAGCCAGTCGATGTCCTGGTCCGCGATCTTGTGCAGCACGACCATTTCGTCGCGCTGGCAGCCGACCGTGCCGTAGTAGTTGAAGCTGTACGCGAGCTGGGCGTAGCCGCCGACCATGTTCGTCGGCTTCACGATCACGCGCGTCACCGAGTTCAGGATGCCGCCACGCTTGCCGGTCGAGGGCGAGCCCGGGACATTCACGTTCTTCTCCTGGGCGTGGTACATCAGCGCAACGCCGCGCGGCACGCGCTGGGAGACGACCGCGCGGGCCATCGTCGCGCCGTTCGCGTTGATCGCCTCGACCCAGTCGTTGTCGCGCAGGCCGATTTCCTTCGCGTCGTCTTCCGACACCCACACGTACGGGCCGCCGCGGAACAGCGACAGCATCCGCAGGTTGTCCTGGTAGGACGAATGGATGCCCCACTTCGAGTGCGGCGTCAGCCACGACAACGTCAGGTGCGGCTTCTTGCGGACCGAATCCGGGATCAGGTTCTGCGCCTTCATGTCGACCGGCGGACGATAGGCGCAGAAGCCTTCGCCGAAGTCGAGGAACCACTCGTGGTCCTGATAGAAGTGCGCGCGGCCGGTCAGCGTGCGGAACGGGATGTGCTCGTGGATGTTCGTGTAGCCGGCGGTGTAGCTGACCGTCTCCGACTCGATCCCCGACCACGTCGGCGCGGTGATGATCTTGCGCGGCTGGGCCTGGATGTCGCGGAAGGTGATCTTGTCCTCGTGACGTCCGGCGTACAGGTGGTGGTGGTCGATGCCGGTTTTCTTCGACAGTGCCGACCACGACTTGTGCGCGACTTCACCGTTGGTTTCCGGCGCCATCCGCATCACCGCGTCGCACACCGAGATGTCCTCCTCGAGCGACGGCATGCCGAACGAGATCCCCGGCAGCTTCACGGTGTAGTTGCACTTCTTGAGCTCTTCGTACTCCTGGTCCGTGTTCCAGTCGATGCCCTTGACGTTGTTGCCGAGCTTGGTCATCAGCGGGCCGAGCGCGATGTACTTCTTGTAGGTATTCACGAAGTCGCGCTCGACGAGCTTCAACAGCGGCATCGTCTTGCCCGGGATCGGCTCGCACTCGCCCTTCTTCCAGTCGCGCACCTGGCCCAGCGGCGTCGCGAGCTCGAACGGCGAGTCGTGCTGCATCGGCAGCGCGACGACGTCCTTGACGACGCCGAGGTGCTTCTCGGCGAGGTCGGAGAAGGTCTTCGCGATCGTGCGGAAGATCTGCCAGTCCGACTTCGACTCCCAGCCCGGCGTCACCGCTTCGGACAGCGGGTGGATGAACGGGTGCATGTCGGTGGTGTTGAGGTCGTTCTTCTCGTACCACGTCGCGGTCGGCAGGATGATGTCCGAATAGGCGCCGGTCGAGTTCAGCCGGAAGTTGATGTCCACCATGAGGTCGAGCTTGCCGACCGGGGCCTCGTCGCGCCACTTCACTTCCTTCGTGCCCTTGCCGTCGCCGCCTTCCTGCAGCACGCCGTTCTGCGCGCCGAGGAGATGCTTCAGGAAGTACTCGTGGCCCTTCGCCGACGAGCCGATCAGGTTCGCGCGCCACACGAAGAGGTTGCGCGGCCAGTTCTCCTCGGCGTCCGGGTCGGCGAACGCCACGTCGAGCTTGCCGCTCTTCAGCTCATCGACGATGTACTTCGCGACGCCCGCTTCGTCGGTCGCGCCGGCCTTCTCGGCGGCTGCGACGAGTTCGAGCGGGTTGCGGTTGAAGTGCGGCGCCGACGGCAGCCAGCCCATCCGCGTCGCGGCGACGTTGTAGTCGGCGAGCTTGTAGCCCTTGTTCTTGGCCTTCGCCGCCGGCTGCAGCAGATCGTCGGCGTCAATCGTCTCGTAGCGCCACTGGTCGGTGTGGAAGTACCAGTACGACGTCGAGTTCTGGTGACGCGGCGGACGCTGCCAGTCGGTCGCGAACGCGATCGGCGCCCAGCCGGCCTGCGGACGCAGCTTCTCCTGGCCGACGTAGTGCGCCCAGCCGCCGCCGCTCTGGCCGACGCAGCCGCACATGTGCAGCAGGTTCATGATCGACCGGTACTGCATGTCGTTGTGGTACCAGTGGTTGATCGCCGCGCCCATGATGATCATCGACTTGCCGCGGGTCTTCGACGCGTTCTGCGCGAACTCCCGGCCGGTGCGCTCGATGTCGGCGGCCTTCACGCCGGTGACCCGCGCGGCCCACGCGGGAGTGTAGGCGACGGTCGCGTCGTCGTAGGACTTCGCGACGTTCTTGCCGCCAAGCCCGCGGTCGATGCCGTACTGTGCGACCTGCAGGTCGAACACGGAGGTCACGTACACCGTCTCGCCCGACGCGAGAACCAGCTTGCGCGCGGGGACGTTGCGGTATAGCAGGCCGGGTTCGCCCGGCTGGAAGTGCGGGAAGCCGACCGAGACGACGTCATCGCGGAGTTCGATGCACGACAGTTCGGCTTGGATTTCCTGCTGCGTCGCGGCATCCTTCGGCAGCAGGTTCCACTTGCCTTCTTCGCCCCAGCGGAAGCCGATCGAGCCGTTCGGCGCGACGTAGGAGTTCGAGCGCGAGTCGAAGACGATCGTCTTCCAGTCGGGGTTGTTTGCTTCGCCGAGGTTGCCCTCGAAGTCGGCCGCGCGCAGGTTGCGGTCCGGCACGAACGCGCCGTCGTGCGCCCGCAGGATCACCTGCATCGGCAGGTCGGTGTACTTGCGCGCGTACTCCTGGAAGTAGGGCTCCTGGCGGTCGATGAAGTATTCCTTCAGCGCGACGTGGCCCATCGCGAGGAAGGCGGCGGCGTCGGTGCCCTGTTTGACCGGCATCCACAGGTCGGCGAATTTCACGTATTCGGCGTAGTCCGGTGCCATCGACACGATCTTCGTGCCCTTGTAGCGGACTTCGGTCGCGAAGTGCGCGTCCGGCGTGCGCGTCATCGGCAGGTTCGCGCCGGTGATGATGACGTAGGTCGAGTTGTACCAGTCGGCCGCCTCGGGCACGTCGGTCTGCTCGCCCCAGGTCTGCGGGCTTGCCGCCGGCAGGTCGCAGTACCAGTCGTAGAACGAGCCGCAGGCCGCGCCGATCAGCGACAGGTACCGCGCACCGGCCGCGTACGAGATCATCGACATCGCCGGAATCGGCGAGAAACCGTAAATCCGGTCCGGACCCCACTTCTTGATCGTGTAGATGTTCGCCGCGGCGATGATCTCGTTGA
The DNA here is from genome assembly GCF_036675785.1 of Aromatoleum sp. Taxonomy (NCBI): domain Bacteria; kingdom Pseudomonadati; phylum Pseudomonadota; class Betaproteobacteria; order Rhodocyclales; family Rhodocyclaceae; genus Aromatoleum; species Aromatoleum sp. The sequence continues at coordinate 3,660 of NZ_JAKFEF010000062.1, read as the reverse complement.
CTTCCTTCCAGTCGGTGCGCACGAAGCCGCCGAGGCCGCGGACCTTCACGTACTTGTCACGCTTCGTGTTGTCGGCCTGGATCGCCGCCCACGCTTCGACCGGATCCTTGCCGGTCTTGCGCTCGGCGCGGTAAAGCTCGAGCAGGCGTCCGCGGATCATCGGATGCTTGATGCGGTGCGGCGAGTACAGGTACCACGAGAACGACGCGCCCCGCTGACAGCCGCGCGGCTCGTGGTTCGGCAGGTCCTCGCGGGTCCTCGGGTAGTCGGTCTGCTGCATCTCGAACGACACCAGGCCGTTCTTCACGAAGATCTTCCACGAACAGCCGCCGGTGCAGTTCACGCCGTGCGTCGAGCGCACGACCTTGTCGTGGCGCCAGCGGTTGCGGTAGGCGTCCTCCCACTGGCGGTCTTCATGAGTGACGATGCCGTGGCCGCCGGCGAAGGTGTCCTTCACCTGATCGAAGAACTTCAGTCGGTCGAGAAAATGACTCATTGCTTGCTCCTGTCAATCCGTTGCGTGTCGGTCGATGCCCGGGCTGCCGGTTTCGCTGCGGAAACGGCGTCAGCCGTCGGGCCGCGGCTGCCACCGGAGCGGGTCCGGCAGCGGGCACTCGTTCTTGAAGATCTCTGGTTGGGTCAGGGGTTTTTGATGTAGGCGTTCTTGCGGAGGTAGAACCACCAGTTGAGGACGAGGCAGGCGGCGTAGAACACCGCGAAGCCGTACATCGCGTTCTCCGGCGTGCCGGCCTTGATCTGCCCGCCGATGACGACCGGCGCGATAAACGAGCCGTAGGCCGCGACCGCCGAGGTCCAGCCGAGCACCGGGCCGCGCTGGTCCTGGTCGAAGACGAAGCCGACCGTGCGGAAGGTCGAGCCGTTGCCGATGCCGGATGCGGCGAACAGCAGGATGAAGAGCAGCATGAACGCGAGGAAGTAGCTCTCGGGCGTGGCCGACTGGTAGGCGAGATGCATCACGTAGCCGGTCACCGCCGACGCGCCGACGAGCACGACCGAGATCACCTGCGTGACGATCGAGCCGCCGAGCTTGTCGGAGATCCAGCCGCCCAGGGGGCGGATCAGCGCGCCGACGAAGGGGCCGATCCACGCGAACATCAGCGCGGACGGTGCGTTCGGGTTCTTCGCATGCACCCAGGCGTTCGCGGCCGCGTCGAAGGTGTGGGTGTTACCGAAGATCACCGTGATCGACAGCGGCAGCGCCATGGAGAAGCCGATGAACGAGCCGAAGGTCACGACGTAGAGCGCCGTCATCGACCAGGTGTGCTTGTTGCCGAAGATGCCGAACTGCTTGTTCAGGTTCGTCTTCATCTCTCCGGTGGCGACCGCCTTCAGCGCGAACAGCGTGCCGAAGATCACCAGCGGCAACACGATCCACATGCCGTTGCCGGCGAGCAGGCCGGAGCCGGTCGGAGCGGGCAGATAGAGGTACAGACCGATGCCGGAGACGGCGAGCGCGATGCCATACATCAGCAGGATCCGACCCATCGCCGCGCCGTTCGAGCCGATGTTCGGCGACACGACCTTGAGGTTGTTCAGACCGAACCAGCCGACCACCGCGAGCGGCACGAGGAGCAGCAGCCACAGGAAGCCGGCGTTCTGCACGTAGGTCGGCGTGCCTGCAGCGATCTTGCCGATCAGGGTCGCCGAGTCCTTCGCGAGCGGGATCGCGTCGCCGCCGATCGCACCGAACAGGCCCAGCGTCATCACCGCGGGAATCAGGATCTGCGACGTCGTGACGCCGAAGTTGCCGAGGCCCGCGTTGAGGCCCAGGGCCGTGCCCTGCAGCCGCTTCGGGAAGAAGGTGCTGATGTTGGCCATCGAGCACGCGAAGTTGCCGCCGCCGATGCCCGACAGGAGGGCCATCAGCTGGAACACCCACAGCGGCGTGTTCTTGTCCTGCAGCGCGATGCCGGTGCCGAGCGCCGGGATCATTAGCAGCGCGGTCGTCAGCCAGACCGTGTTGCGCCCGCCGCAGATGCGGATGAAGAAGGACGCCGGGATGCGCAGCGTCGCCCCCGACAGACCCGAAATCGCCGCGATGGAGAACAGCTGGTCGGGTGTGAACGGGAAGCCCGCATTGGCCATCTGCACCGTGATGATCCCCCACATCAGCCACACGGCGAAGCCGCACAACAGGCTGGGGATCGAGATCCACAGGTTGCGGTTGGCGATGCGCTTGCCCGTGTGGGCCCAGAACTGTTCGTCCTCGGGGCGCCAGTCGGCGATATCCGGGCCGCGCGGACGCTCGCCAGGCCGGACGCCGACGCGTCCTCCGGCCGGGCCCGGGACCGGCGGAATCGGGCGGAGGTTTGCAGGTGCCATCGATTTGCTCCTGTTCATAGGATGCTTGGTGGTATCGGGGAGAGGGCGGGGGTGACGGCGCGCTTACTTCGTCGCCGCTACAGCGACGCCGTGCATAACGTCGGTACGGCGGACTTCGGTCCAGTACATCCAGATCAGCGACACCCAGGTGACGCCGTAGAGCAGCATGAAGGCGCTCGAGCGCACGCCGGTCAGGTCGAGCAGCGCGCCGAACAGGATCGGCAGCAGGAAGCCGCCGAGCCCGCCGACGAGACCGACGATTCCCGACACCGCGCCGATCTGGCCCGGGAACTCGTCCGAGATGTACTTGAACACCGAGGCCTTGCCGAACGCCCACGCGACGCCGACCGTGAACATCAGGACCGTGAAGAACCACACGTTGTGGTGGATCGCGAAGGTCTTCGGGCCGGACACCGTCATCACCGTGAATTCGGTGTGCGGGTAGGACAGCAGGAAGAGGCAGATCCACGACACCCACATGACCCACCACGTGACCTTGTGCGCGCCGAAGCGGTCCGAGAACCAGCCGCCCACCGCGCGCAGCACGCCGCCCGGCAGCGAGAAACAGGCCGCGAGCAGCGCCGCGGTCTCGAGGCCGAGGCCGAACTCGGCCACGTAGTATTTCGTCATCCACAGCGCGAGCCCGACGTAGCCGCCGAACACGATCGAGTAGTACTGGCAGTACTTCCACACCCGCGGGTCCTTCAGCACGCGCAGCTGATCGCCGAACGTGACGCCGGAATTCACGCGGTGCGACGGGTCGTCGTAAGTGAAGAACCAGAACGCGATCGCGATCGCGAGCATCGCGGCGGCGAAGGCCTGCGGCACGAACTGCCAGCCGAACGCAACGACGAGCGCGGGTGCGACGAGCTTCGTCACCGCCGCGCCCGAGTTGCCGGCGCCGAACACGCCCATCGCGAAGCCCTGGTTCTTGCGTTCGAACCAGCGCGCGCAATACGCGATGCCGACCGAGAACGAGCCGCCGGCGAGCCCGACGAAGAGGCCGGCGAGGAGGAAGTGCCAGTACGCGGTCGCCTGGCTGATCAGCCAGATCGGCGCGACGGTCGAGAGCATCAGCGCGAAGAACACGACGCGGCCGCCGAGCTTGTCGGTCAGCATCCCGAGCGGAAGACGGATCAGCGAACCGGTCAGCACCGGCATCGCGGCGAGCAGGCCGAACTGAGTTTCGTTGAGGCCGAGCTGGGCCTTGATCGGAATGCCGATCACCGCGAACAGCATCCACGCGGCGAAACACATCGTGAATGCCGTCGTGCTCATGACGAGCACCGAAAACTGTTTCTGACGCGACGAGGCCAT